>JAPPIE010000471.1 GCA_028874765.1 Gemmatimonadota bacterium | reverse complement strand
CCGTCTGCAAACACGAACGCGCCGGACCGCACACAGGCTGACATGTAAAACTATTGTACACATGTGTCCCGTGCTGAGCCGCCCGGTCCAGATTCGGCGTAATACTAAGGGGATTGCCATGCGCTGCCATACAATCCCAGCGCTGTTGATCCGTAAAAAAGACAATTACATTCGGTCTATCGGCCATACAATTCTCCTTTAAGTGAAAATATTGTTATATTCATGCCCGCACATACCAATATACGATCAATACTAAAATTTCGCGGTACTATATTCACCCTACCCATTCCCCTCAACAGGAGCACTTTATGCGACACTTAATCACCATATTTTTCACCATCATCTTCATCGCCCCGACCCATGCAGAAGTAAAACCCTGGGATGACGCATTCAAAAAACAATGGTACGCCGGACTCGCGGAAATCACCCGCTATGAACTCAAGCAGGCGCAATATCGCGATATTTATGATGGCGACGCCGTACTCATCTTCGTAACCGAGAACTTTCTCACAGACAAACACGTAAAGCACGAACGCGGCGACGGGCCGAGCACCTCTGTACTCAAACTCAACGCCATGCGCCAATTTACAACGGGCCTTTATCCCTACTCCATCATGACCTCTGTATTCACACCCGTAGCCCCCGACCAAACGCGCACACTCAAAGTCACCAGCACAGCCCAGGAATGGTGCGGACACACCTTTGCCCAAATAAACCATCGCAACGGCAAATACAAAGCCACACTGCGATCGTACTTTCAAAGCGATGGCGACCACGACCTCACATTGCCCAGTGCCATCCTCGAAGACGAAATCTGGACGCGCATCCGACTCGCACCCGAGCGCTTGCCCACTGGTGAAATCCAGATCATCCCCGGCATGCTATTCCAGCGTCTGACACACACCCTCCCCGATGTCCAAACCGCCAACGCGGAACTCACCGAAAGCGACACAACCCACGTCTATACCCTCACCTACACCACCATCGGCCGCAAACTCGCCATAACCTTTGAAAAAAACTATCCCCACGCCATCCTCGGCTGGGAAGAATCCACGCAACGCCGGGGCCGCTGGACCACAACCACAGCGCGCAAAACGCATGCTACAATGATCGACTATTGGAACAAAAACAAAGTTGAAGACATCGCCTATCGCGCACAATTGGGCTTAAAATAGTTGTTCATATTATAAGACTTGTCTATCTTTGTAAATATTTGGATGTTTCCATGTAATCGCAGCAAGGCATATGCTGAAAATATTACAATCAGTAATGCCACTCTGACTGTTTTGTCATATACCTGAATCGTTACCATCTGTGTCTATCTGCGTTCATCTGCGGATGCTTTTTTTACAGAGGCCGAAATGACCACCAAAAAAATAAAATTCATCGCGGGATTTGCCGTCATTGTCGCCAGCTTGCTCACCATGATCGTGTACAGCTCTGAAAAAATGTCGCTGTATTACCTCACTGTCTCCGAACTGGAAGCGCGCGAAACCGAATTTGCCAGCACCCGCTTCAAACTCGCCGGCAAAGTCATCCCCGGCTCCATCATCTCCCGCGACGGCAACCGCACCGTCGAATTTGAAATCTCTGACCTCATCGACCAGGACCCATCTGCCAGCAAACGCACCATCCACTACAGCGGCGTCGTACCCGACACCTTCCGAGAAGAAGCCGACGTCGTACTCGAAGGCAAAATCGGACCCAACGGCATATTCGTAGCCGACGACATGCTCGCTAAATGCCCTTCCAAATACGAAAGCCAGAGCTACGAAGAAATCAAAGCGTCATACGAATAAACGAGACCCAAACACATGCTCCCACAACTCGGCAACTTCCTTCTCTACCTCGCCCTATTCACCTCGGCTTATGCGGTCATCGCCGCACTATTAGCTGCCAAAACTCGGCGAATGGGCCTCATCCTGAGCACTGAACGCGCGGTCCTCACAGGTTTTGTACTCTGCCTCTCCGCCATGGCCATTCTCGAAGTGCTCTTCCTCACAGACCGCTTCGACATCTACTACATCGCCACCCACTCCAGCCGCGACCTGCCCACCGGTTACAAATTCACAGCCGTCTGGTCCGGCATGCAGGGATCGCTCCTGCTCTGGGCATTGATCCTATCCGGATTCATATTCTTTGCCGTCATCAAAACCCGCGCCTTTCGCGGACCCCTCGCCTCTTATGCCACAGCCATCATGTCCTTCACGCTGACCTTCTTCCTCGCGCTCATATGCATCCACGAAAATCCATTTGTCACCATGCCGCGCGCGCTCCCCGATGGAACCGGCATGAATCCCTTGCTCGTCCATCCCGTCATGGCCATCCACCCCCCCATGCTCTATCACGGCTATGTCGGCTTTACCGTACCCTTTGCCTTTGCAATGGCCGCCCTCTTATCCAGACAAATCGACGAAGAATGGATTCGCACCACCCGCCGCTGGACCCTCC
>JAPPIE010000421.1 GCA_028874765.1 Gemmatimonadota bacterium | reverse complement strand
CAAAACAATGGCACTCATCTTTGCGGCAATGGAATCGGGAAAAACTGGTAAAACTGTATCCTTTTCCAGATAGAGCCCTCTGTCCTCAAGTGGCCTATCGCTTCACCGCTCGCCATCTCGCTGTGCCATATTCGCGCTGATTCAACGGCCCGGGCGCAGACTGTCCCGAACTGCCCATTTCAACTTCGCCGCGCATTTCGCTACCCAACACCGCCCCCACAAACCGATAAGACAGATGGGTTCCCTCAAAACGATGCTGGCTCGTAAATGCGATTTCATCTCCATTCACCGAGCCTTTCAACGAATTTTTTAGCCAGCGCGTCTGGTGAGTACCTGTTAAAACGCTGGCACTTTGTTCAATATCTACGCGATGATGCGCTATTTTTTTCACAAGCTCAATTTCAATTTCCCATGTACCCGATACATCAACCGGTTCTCGCACCTTTTCTTTTAAGGGCAAAGGCGCGTGGGATAATGCGTCGCGAATATGCCTGCCAACAATATCCGCTTCCCCAGGTTGTAGCGAAAACGGCAAAATAAAAATAGACGTATTCGTTGCCCCTCGATCATCCAGCATAATGCGTGGATCACCGCACAAAAGTTGTTCGCGCAATTCAAGACCGGTCAGGCCAATGTGATCACCATCCCAACGAATTTCCAACCTGGGAACATCCGACTGATCAGACGCGAGAATTTCAGCCTCTACACCCGATACACGCGTTACATGCCGCGCAATTGTCTCGAGATCGACAATCCAGCCCTCGAATTCCCGCTCGGGATCGCGTTCCGCCAGAAGATATTCCACAGCCGCCAAAATGCCCATAACTTCCTCTTTACCAATCTTCATTGCGCGTCCAAGCGTGTGATGCGGTGCTGCGTGCATCCAGGCGGCCTCGACGAGGTCGCGATCGCCTAATAACAATCCCGTAGGCTGAGGTCCGCGCAGGTATTTGCCACCGCTATAAGCGACCAAATTCGCCCCGCGACTGGTATAGGATTCGGGAGATTGGAGATGCTCCGACGCCGCATCAACCAGCACGGGGACACCTCTCGGACGCGCCATGTCAACAATTGCTTCAAGTGTCATATCTGCCTCCCAGGTCCCCAGCAAGGCGACCATAGTCACCTGTTCCCGATCGAGTACCGCATCCATTTCCCTGAGATTATCCACCTCCACGATTGTCACACCCACCGAGCGAATGGCGTGATCATAGGTAAACCGACTTTCTCTGGGCATGACGGCCTCGCGCTTCATCCCGCTCGTATCGGGCAACCGAAACATCAACTCGGGATCGCCACCCGTCACACAGGCCGCTGTTGCGTGGCACAGGCAGGCCGCCGCGCCAGAGGCAACCATCCCCCACTCCGCTCCCGTGAGCATGGCCAATCGCTTACCCACTCCCGCCATGAGTTCATCCATATTGACAAAAAAGCGCGAAGCAGCCATCATCGCTTCGCGCACCTGCGGCAACATCAGCGTTCCCCCGTGAATCGTTCGCGTACCACAGCAATTGATAAATGAACGCACGCCAATTAGTGAGTAGGGATCATGCATTGTCGATCTCCTTTTCATTACACGAGAGTCCCCACCTACTTTTGAATTGCGGCACAAGACAATCGTATTAACTTAGATAATCCGAAAATTCTTTCACACTTACAAGAGGAAAACATGGCATACATCAAAAACTGGCGAGACCAGCAACCCGAAGTGGCGCACCTGAGCGCGATTCGCTGGCCGGGGTTAAGACAGAGAAATGCGACGCCCAAACACGGTGAAGACGACTCACCGCAGTTACACAACATTCAGGGCATTGTCAAACACGGACTTCAAGGGCGCAAAACCTCCGACCACCACAAACACCCGCAAACCGAACAGGCGTATTATATCATCAGCGGCAGCGGCGAAGTTCTCGTAGGAGAAGACCGCTTTTCCGTACGCCCCGGCGATGCCGTGTATTTGCCTGCGGACATTTACCATCAGATGTTCAACGACATGAATGACGAATGGCTCGAGCACCTCGTCCTCAGCAAAAATATCGACACGGAACCCGGAGGCGAATGTGTAATCCGAAACTGGGAAGACATTTTGCCCGTAAGCGATGGCGCAGGCGCGATTCGCTGGCATCAACTCGGTCCTGTTGGCGAAGAAAACACGGGCTGTTTAAAATCCATCGCCTTCATCGACCGCGAAGCCGTACAACCCGGCCAGCAGAGTATTCCGCGATGCTATGACGATATAGAACTCGGCTTCTGGATTCTCGAAAACCATGGCACCCTCGTCACATCTGAGGGTGAACAGCACATCACTGAAGGCGATGTGGTTCACTTACCTCCTGGCACATCCTATCACATCGAAAACCCCCACAGCGAATGGTTGAGCTATATGATTATCGCTGCATAAAAAGAAATGATGAGTATAAAAAAAGCCCCATCCGAGATCGTGCAAGCGATT
>JAPPIE010000434.1 GCA_028874765.1 Gemmatimonadota bacterium | reverse complement strand
CCCTGTTCAAAGCCTCCACTTCCCCCCGACTCAACACCCCTGGCACATGCAAATAGCCCGCCACATCAAACGCATAGTCCTCTTCATTGCTCATCATTTCCCGGTCCATCTCTGACCTCCTGTTGGAAGATTGGGGTTTGTCTCTGCATTGTCGAAATATTGTACGCCAACTTTTTGTCCAATCCAACAAAAAAGTTTTGAAGCTCCAAAAACACAAAACCGGGACCTGCAGCACAGCCGTAAGTCCCGGTTGTAAACACCCTGTATTTTCCCCCAAATATTAAATTTGATGCACCGCCTTGCGCTTCGCGCGCATACTGGCGTGCGATTCTGGCGACCCATCGTGAAACGTACCGAACCAGTAATCGAACGGGAAATCATTCTCTCCGTAATTGCACTCAAAATAGCGGTGATGCAACTGGTGAAAGAACGACGCCGCGGGCATTCTATCACTGCCTCCCACCTCAATTTTATCAAACCCCACATGCCCCTGTGCCGGTGTAAACGCCGCATGTTGTGCATTCATCAACATGTGAATCGGATGGGACGGCACCACCCAGTGAATCAAAATACAGCTAAAATACAACAAATGCTCAATCGGGTGCATAGCCAGCCCGGACCACGGTCCAATATTGATATTCTTGTGATGTAAATAATGCGCGGACTTGTACAGGGGCTTCCAATGCGTCAAGCGGTGAACCCAATAAAAATGGAACAGCCGCCAGAACTGGATACCGCACAGCAACGCAACAAAATAAACCGGTTCTGTGCGCCAATCCACATAGGGAATTATTTCATTCGCAAACGCCCACATAGAAACCACTTCATAAGCCGTCCAGATCGTGCCCCCACTCACGCAACTCCAAAAAATATTGTCGCGCAATTGATTGCCCCACAAAAACTTGCGGTTCGATGTTGCGAGCCATTTCGACGTGTATTTATACCGTGTACCCTGCGCCTTGAACCTGTAGAAATACACATGCCACGCGCCCGCAATGACGATTAGCATCGCAATATTCCGCACATACATCTCGGCAATCCAATCCACGCGAAACGCCACACAGCGTTCGAGCGCGGGTTGCAGATAAAGCCAGGTTCCAATGGCAATAAGCATATAAATTGCGTTCCAGGGCCACAAATAGCCCGGAAAACCAAACATCCACTTCAGTGCCTCAACAGGGCGCGGAGGCCATGCAAAAATCGGCGCAGGCACCGGGCGTTTTGCGGGCTGCCATTCGCCACTTTCATCCCGGGCAACGCCATCTACGACTTCTCTGGTATCAGCCATTGTGTACTCTCCTCGAATAGTTGAGACTACGTACTAAATCCTCCCGCTGACCCACTGAATACCCCGCACTAACACCGACTGAAAATTTTCATCCTTCCACGTCTGATTGTCGTGCCCGCTTTGGAAGCAAAACACCCGCGTACCATTGTATTGCCGCGTCCAGCCAATCGACTTCATACACGCCGGGTGATCTGTCGTCAACAGCAAATGGCTATCCGAATCCGGCTCGCCCATCACATAAGTCTCATCGATCATCTCCCAATCGGATATCCCGCGCGTAATCGGATGATCCCCATCCTCTACCCCAATCCGCATCACCTCATCGTGGCTGAACGATTCAAACGACCCCGCGACAACACCGGCCATCTGCACCCAGGGATCCCAATTTGGAAATGCCAAAATCGCGTGGTGCAACAACACAATACCCTTACCCGTTGCCAGCCATGATTCCAGCGCGCTTAGAGGTCGCCCCATCCACCCGGGGCGGTTCTCATCCGTCGGACCTTCCTTGTGCATATTGTAAAACACAACCGCATCGTAGAAATCGCGCTCCTCTGCTCGCGGCGATGCAAAATCCTCCAGAGACTGAATATAGGCATCCACGCCTTCCATATTGCGAAACAACCCGTGAAAATTCGGCACATCAAAACGGTGGCCGCCGGTCACCACCGCAACCTTAATAGTATCGTCCATAATCATACCCCTCAAAGTATAACCTATCGCCCCCGATTTGTCTCCCAAACCGACCTTTCCTGCCACGGCTCAAAATCTGGATTCTCTTCGGGAATTTTGGCTTCGATCTCCTCCTGCCATCCCTTCAGAAGCTCGTGCAATCGATCTCGTACATCGGGCAATTTATCTGACAGGTCATGCTCCTCACCAATATCCTCTCGCAAATTGTACAACTCCACGTGCCCGGATTCAAAAAACTCGATCAGCTTATAATCCCCCGCTCGAACCGAAGATCCAGGCGTCCCTCCCTGGTTGCCATAATGCGGGAAATGCCAGAAAATCGCATCGCGCGCCAGATCGTCCCCCTTTAACAAAGGTACGATACTCACCCCATCACAATGCTGCTCGGGAATCAGATCCAGATCCGCCATTTCCAGTATCGTCGGATAATAATCTGTACTCGTCACCGGAACATCGCAAACAGACCCCGCC
>JAPPIE010000109.1:16746-22658 GCA_028874765.1 Gemmatimonadota bacterium | reverse complement strand
AACGCTTATTCTTTGAACAGGAGGTGGTTTTTATGGCCGAATTAACAAAACGCCCGGTAATTGGCGTAACCGTGGGCGATCCTGCGGGAATTGGACCAGAGGTCGTGATCAAGGCGTTGGATGAACCGACGCTTTACAACGAAGTAAAACCCCTGGTCTTTGCCGACCGATCAATCTTGGAGCAAACGGTAAAGATGCTGTGTGTGGATATGGATCTGCACGCCGTAAACGATCCGCGCAACGGGCATTATGAAGTCGGGTGTATCGACTTTATCGACGTTGGGAGCTTGTCTGAGCCAATTGCCTATGGCCAAATCTCTGCCGAAGGTGGTCGGGCGGGATATCAATATCTGGACCGAGCAATTGATGCGGCTCTATCAGGTACCGTAGCTGGCCTATCCACAGCGCCACTGAACAAAGAATCGTTACAGGCTGCAGAGCTACCTTATATCGACCACACCGCGATGCTCAATGCCCGAGCGGCATTGCGAGTGCCGATGACGCTATTTCTGGTAAAAAATTTGAAAATCTTCTTTCTCACCAGACACATTTCCTTTCGGGAAATTCCAGATGCCATTACAAAAACGGGAATTCTGGAAGCACTGCCGCTGTGCGACCTGTATTTGCGACAACTGGGAACGGAAACCCCGACCATAGCTGTGGCGGGCTTGAACCCACACGGAGGAGAGCAGGGTCTGTTCGGACGAGAAGAAATCGAAGTCATCGGCCCCGCTGTAAAAGAAGCGCAAAAACGCGGATGGCGGGTACAGGGACCAATACCAGCGGACTCGGTATTTCATCTGGCACTGGAAGGGCGTTACGATGGGGTATTATCCCTTTACCACGATCAAGGGCATATAGCATCCAAAACACTGGACTTCCACGGAACAGTAAGTCTGACAATGGGACTGAAGTTTCTGCGCACATCAGTAGATCACGGAACAGCCTTTGACATTGCCGGACAGGGAATAGCGTCAGAACGGGGCATGGTAGAAGCAATTCGCGCAGCCGGAAAATATGCGGTGCCGGTACGCGAGCGATTGGAAATGAGTCGATAAAATGCCATCAAACTACACCATTGCAAAAGAACTGAAGCGCGTAGCGGATTACCGTGAGATATGTGGTGAGGATCCAGCAGATTATCTCAATGCCGCCTGGATGGTCCAGTCGTTTTCACGCGGCAGGCTGGACGAATTGTACCCGATTGAAGGCAGGGAACTACTGGAACGCACAAACGAATTTAGCGACGAAGTGATAGACACAATCGTCGAAGTCATTGAACGCAAAGAGATCCGCGCATTGCAGGAACGGCAGGGCGTTCCCTTGACCGTGCTGGAATTGATCGAGATTCGAGGGATCGGTGGCAAAATGACCAGACGCCTTTTTGGCGAGCTGGGAGTGGCTGATTTGCAGGGCTTGCGGGCTGTCGTCGTGAACGGACAAATCAGCCAGGTAAAGGGTTTCAGGACAAAGACCATCGAGAAAATCACCGCTTTTCTGGACGAAAAGGGAGTGTAGATTTATTTGTCTGAGGATATATACTTTGTTATAGTTATAGTAACACATCTTAAAATTCACCTCTCCCTATGAGGACCGCACTATGGCGACTAAAAAAGAAGACTATTTGGGAATTGAAAACTACAAAGTAGTGGGCACGCGACCGATACGGCACGATGGAACCGATAAAGTAACGGGCCGCGCGGTATATGGACCAGACTTTCACTTAACCGGATCGCTATACGGCAAAACGCTGCGAAGCCCTCATGGGCATGCGCGGATCAAATCCATCGACACCAGCAAAGCCGAAGCACTCCCCGGGGTAAAAGCCATAGTACTCGGAAAAGACCTCGTCCAAAATTACGAAGACAAAGTCTCCGACCTCGGTGAAGGATCGGTCGATCTGCGATTCTTAATCGCCAACGTACTCGCCGGAGACAAAGTCCTCTACGACGGACACGCCATCGCAGCCGTAGCAGCCACCTCTGCACACATCGCAGAAGAGGCATTAAACCTCATCGATGTAGAATACGAAATACTCGAACCCGTACTCGAAGTCCGCCGCGCAATGGAAGACGACGCACCGCTATTGCACGACGACCTGAAAATGAAATCCCTCGGCGAAGAAACGGACCGGGCGAGCAACATCGCAAACCACTTCCAGCACAAACAGGGAGATATAGAAAAGGGATTTGAAGAAGCCGACGTAGTCATAGAGCGAGAATTTGCGACCGGAACAGTACACCAGGGATACATCGAACCACACAACGTAACCGCGCACTGGAGCGAAAACGGAAAGCTCACAATATGGTGCAGCACGCAGGGACCATTTGAAGTCCGCGGCCAGGTCGCCGATGTACTCGGCCTCGAAGTGGGTGACATCCGCGTCATCCCGCAGGAAATTGGGGGCGGATTTGGCGGAAAATTCCGCGTATATGAAGAACCGACCGCAGCCCTGCTGGCGCAAAAAACCGGAAAACCCGTCAAAATGGTCATGTCCCGCACAGAAGTATTAAAAGCCACCGGACCAACACCCGCGTCCTACATCAAAGTCAAAATGGGCGCAACGCGGGACGGCCTGCTAACCGCGGCACAAGCCTACATGGCATACGAAGCCGGAGCCTATCCCGGCTCTGCCGTAGGCGCTGGTGCGGGATGTATCTTCTCGCCTTACAGCATCCCAAACTCCCTCATCGACGGCTACGACGTCGTCGTAAACAAACCCCAATCGTCCGCCTACCGCGCACCCGGCGCGACCAACGCGGCATTTGCATCTGAAACAGTAATAGACGAAATATGTGAGCAGATCGGAATGGACCCCCTCGAATTTCGATTGAAAAACGCGTCCAAAGAAGGCACGCGACGGGCAGATGGACCGGTCTTCTTGCGCATCGGCCAGGAAGAAGTCGTCAAAGCGGCCATGGCGCATCCGCACTACAGCGCGCCCCTTGAAGGACCGAATCGGGGACGCGGTGTCGCCGCTGGATTCTGGTTCAACGGCGGAGGCACATCAACAGTGGTCGCCAGTGTAAACCCGGACGGCACAGTAGCACTCGTCGAAGGCTCCCCCGATATCGGAGGCACGCGCACCTCAGTCGCCATACAATTTGCCGAAGTCCTGAATCTTCCCATCGAAGACATCAAACCAAATGTCACGGACACCGACGCAATCGGACAAACCGATGGAACGGGCGGAAGCCGCGTGACATTCGCAACCGGCTGGGCGAGCTATGAAGCCGCTCAAGACGTAAAGCGCCAAATGATCGAACGAGCAGCCACCTTATGGGAAATATCAAAAGACGACATAGTCTTTGAAGACGGAACCTTCCGCTCCAAATCAGACGCATCCAAATCCATCACATTCAAAGAACTCGCCGGCAGAGTCAATCGCGCGGGTGGTCCGGTCGTAGGACGCGCTGCCGTAAGCGGCAAGCAGGCCGGCCCGGCATTCGCGCTATTAATCGTAGATGTCGAAGTAGATCCAGACACGGGCAAAGTGGATATCTTGCGGGCGACCATTGTTCAGGACGCTGGCAAAGCCATCTATCCCGGCTACGTAGAAGGGCAGATGCAGGGCGGCGTGGTACAGGGAATCGGATGGGCATTGAACGAGGAATTTGTGTACAATGACCAGGGGGTAATGGTCAACGCCTCTTTCCTGGATTATCGGATGCCCACAACACTCGACCTCCCCATGATAGAAACCGTCATCGTAGAAGTGCCCAACCCAGGGCATCCCTATGGCGTGCGAGGCGTGGGCGAAGTGCCCATTGTTCCGCCGCCAGCCGCAGTTGCCAATGCGATTTACCGCGCTGTTGGCATACGGCTAAACGAGTTACCCATGTCGCCATCGCGAGTCCTGAAAGCACTGTGGAAAGCGGATGGCAGCCATGGTCAGGCAGCGGATTAATCAGATAGGAAAACACAATGGACTGGTTCTCTCAATACGGATTTCTCGGTGCCCTGCTCCTCTCGGGCATCGTTCTCGGAGCAATTCCCGTCGTCCTGCCCCTGATCATATCCCCGCGCGCGCGCGGTCGCAAAAGCCGCGAAACTTACGAATGCGGCATGGACACAATTGGCAGTGCCTGGGTGCGCTTCGACATCGCCTATTATCTCTTTGCACTCATCTTTGTCGCGTTTGAAGTCGATGTACTGTATATTCTTCCCATCGCCGTAATCTACGATTCGGGCACCTACGTCTGGCGCGACTTCATCGAACTCACAATCTTCGTCGGCATTCTTTTTCTCGCCATCATCTACGCCTGGAGCAAAGGCGTTTTGCACTGGAGAAGTCGATAATGGCACAAATAGAACTCCCCCTCGTGAAAAGCGATCCCAAAGACATTGAAGAACTGCGCGAAGAGGTCGGTCCCCTGGTACACATGGACCTGCTGGAAAACCTGCTCAATCACGCCCGGTCTCGATCCCTGTGGCCCCTCACATTCGGCCTGGCGTGTTGCGCCATCGAAATGATGGCTGCAGGTGCAGCGCGCTTTGACCTCGACCGCATTGGCGCAGGCGTCTTTCGCCCCAGCGCGAGACAAGCCGATGTCATGATTCTCGCAGGCACAATCTCCCGCAAAATGGCGACACCCATCAAAACGCTCTGGGACCAGATGCCCTCGCCAAAATGGGCCATAGCCATGGGTGGCTGCACCATCGATGGCGGTCCCTTCAAATATCCCGGACAATATGCCATTGTCGAAGGCGCAGACAAAATTGTACCCGTTGATGTGTACGTACCAGGTTGCCCCCCGCGCCCTGAAGCGCTCTTTGCTGCACTGTTCAAACTCGAAGAAAAAATCCGAGCCGGAAAGAAATTCAATAAATGATCGCCGACAAACTCTCTTCACTCCTGCTCGACGCAACCGAGGTTCAATACGACGCGCGTGGCTTCCATGTACAACACACCACTTCAGCCGACACGCTCCCTCAGATTGCAGATGTCTTCCTATCCGAAAATTTTCACCTCGAAATGATAACCTGTCAGGACCGACGCGAAAACGACAACACTTTTCGTCTGATTTACCAGTTTAACCAATACGGCACGCCCCAACGACATATCATCCACGCCGACATAGCCCCCGATGCAACAGCACCCAGTATTGCCACAATCTTTCCCGCTGCCGACTGGTACGAACGCGAAATTTTCGACATGTATGGCGTCGCCTTTGACGGCCATCCCGATTTGAAACGCATCTTAATGGAAGAAGATTATTTTGGTCATCCCCTGCTCAAAGACTTCGTCGATCCCCCCAATCCCTATCGCAGTGAGGACGACGCGTCATGAATCGATTTGAGGTCGAACAAGATCCAAAAAGTCGAGATACCTATTATCTCAACATGGGTCCTCAGCATCCCTCTACACACGGCGTCATGCGCATCAAACTGCACCTGGATGGCGAACGGATAATTTCAGCAGAACCCATCATCGGGTATGGGCATCGCGCACACGAAAAAATGGCCGAAAACCGCGACTACATCCAGTTCTTGCCCAATCCCAGTCGCGTAGATTACCTCGGCGGCATGATCTACAACATAGGCTATTGTCAAGCCGTAGAACGCGCGATGGACATCGAAGTGCCTGAACGCGCCGAATACATCCGCATCATCTGCAATGAACTCAACCGCATCTCCAGCCACCTGCTCTGGCTGGGCACCTTCTTGATGGACCTGGGTGCATTTACCCCATTTCTCTACGCCTTTGACGACCGCGAAAAAATCCTCGACATCCTCGACCGCATCACCGGATCGCGCCTCACCTATTGCTACGCGCGATTTGGCGGCGTAATCCTCGACATCGACGATATATTCCTCGACAACGTCTCCAACTTTTGCACCTACTTTGTCGAACGCTTAAAAGAATACGAAAAACTCGTCATCGGCAACGTCATCTTCCGCGAACGCACCAT
>JAPPIE010000109.1:9426-16646 GCA_028874765.1 Gemmatimonadota bacterium | reverse complement strand
GGCAACTTCGGCATGTACATCGCAAGCGACGGCAGCGACATCCCCTTTCGCCTCAAATTGCGAACCCCATCGTTTTCACACATCTCGACCATGCCCGCCGTCATGGCCGGCACCATGCTCGCCGATGCTGTAGCTATTTTAGGCAGTATCGACATTGTCGTACCCGAAATAGACAGATAACGCACTTATGAAAACAGACGTCATCCAACTCTTTGAAAACCCCTATCTCGCGCTCGGTGTGACCATTGCCGTCATCATGGCCTATTTGAGTGTCAACGCCATCATGTTGATCTGGCTCGAACGCAAACTCAGCGCGCGCATACAGCGCCGCATTGGCCCGCAGCGCGGACCCTTTGGCCTGATGCAGCAAATTTTTGACATGGGTAAATTGCTCAGCAAAGAACTCCTCACACCCGAACACGCCAACAAACTGCTCTATGTCATTGCGCCCATCCTGGTCTTTGCACCCGTCGTCGCCCTCTCGTCCCTCTTTCCCATAACGAGCACCTACATATTCCACGACTTCAACATCGCCATTGTCCTGATCCTCGCCATCAGCGGCATCAACGTAATCGGCATATTCTTAGCGGGCTGGGGATCCAATAACAAATACGCCCTGCTCGGCGCAGTGCGCTCAGTCGCGCAAAATATCTCCTACGAAATCCCCCTCATCCTATCGGTCATTCCCATCGTCATGATAACCCGCACCATGTCGCTCTACGACATCACCCTCGCACAGGAAACCTATCCCTTTGTACTGGTACAACCCATTGCCCTGATCATCTTTATCATCTCAGCCACAGCCGAAACCAATCGCGCCCCCTTTGACATCCCCGAAGCGGAATCCGAACTCGTCGCCGGATTCCACACCGAATATTCCGGCATGCGCTTTGGCCTGTTCTTCTTTGCCGAATACTCCAACATGATCTTTGCATGCGCATTGGCAACCGTGCTTTTCCTGGGAGGATGGCGTGGACCTTTCCTGCCAGACGCCGTATGGTTCTTCATCAAAGTCTATGCACTCATCGTCCTCATGATGTGGTTCCGCTGGACTTTTCCGCGGCTCCGGTTTGACCAACTCATGAAATTCGCCTGGGTGGTACTCGTCCCCCTCTCGCTGATCAACCTGCTAATCACAACACTGGTCTTGAAGATCGTTTAGAACTTTCAAGGAAAATCCCATGGCACTCATAAAAGAAATCCTCGACGGCACCAAAACGCTCCTGACCGGCATGAAAGTCACACTGGACAACTTCCGCAAACCGCCCGTCACTTCGCAATACCCCATGGAAAAAATCGAGATGACAGAAGCGTTTCGCAATGTCATTGTCCTCATCGAAAAAGAAGACATAGGCTCGCATGACTGCATCGACTGCAAGCTCTGTGAGCGCGTATGCCCCTCCTTCTGCATTTACCTCGACGGGGAACGCCCCGAAGGGTTAAGGCGCAAACGCTCGACCAAATTCGAAGTCGATTTTGCCCTGTGCAGCGACTGCGGACTGTGCTTAGACGTATGCCCTACAGACACCCTGGGATACAGCAAAGTCCACGACGAAGCCGGATACAACCGCAGCGACTTTCTCTACGACTTACTCGAACCCTGGGCAGACAAAGAAGAAGCCGCGCGCGAACGCCTGAAAGAAATCGAAGCCGAACAAGCAGCAGAACGCGCCAAAAAAGCCGCAGCAAAAAAAGCGAAAAAGGTAAGACGGGAGAAGTAAACGGAGAACAACAATGCTCGAACAGGCTGCCATCTACACATTTGTAGCCCTCGTCCTTATCGGTGGGGGCCTCGCGGCATTCTCTCGCCAGATACTCTACGCCATCATAGGTCTGGGTATCAGTCTCCTGGGACTGGCGGGACTATTTCTCAACCTCGGCAGTCCATTTGTCGCGGCAATGCAGGTACTCATCTACATCGGCGGCATAACCGTTGCCATTGTATTTGCCATGATGCTCTCGATTGCCATGTCCATTCGCCCGCCCGATCCCGACACCCGAAAACTCGGCTTCGCCATTGCCTGTGCCGTCATCTTTTTTGGCGCAGTTGCCCATTTGATCCGCGACGCGCAATTCCAACAAATCGCGCCCCAGACATCTGAAAAAGCCTGGTCTGTGGGCGCGTTGGGCCATGCACTGCTCACGCACTACAACGTCGTCTTTGAAGCCCTCTCCCTCGTTTTGCTCCTGGCCATCATCGGTGCCATCTTGATAGCTCGCAAGGCTTTGCCAAAGGAAAATTCGTGACCCTCGAATCCTATCTTCTCGTGGGCGCTGCCTTGTTTTCACTCGGTTTGATCGGCGCACTATCCCACCGCAACCTCATAGCCCTGCTCATCGGCATCGAACTCATGATGAATGCCGCCAGCTTAAACCTGATGGCCTTTAACCGGTTTGTCGTCACCGATCCAACGACCGGCCAGATCTTTGTCCTCATCATCATTGGGCTGGCAGCCGCCGAAGTCGCTATCTTTTTATCGATCATCCTGCGCATCTATCGGGCGTATCACGATATTGATGCGGAAAAACTCACCAAACTGAGCGGTTGATGGACACTCTTACACTCATACTCTTAACGACAATCTCCCCCCTGGCGTGTTTTATCATCGCCATCATCTTTCTCATACAACAACCCAAAGCCGCTCAGGGATTGGTCCTGTTCGGCAGCGCGGTATCCCTCTTGAGCGCCATTGGCCTCCTCGTACAGGGACCCATTGAACCCCTGCGATTTTTGTGGTTTCAAAGCGGTGCAATACAACTCCAATTCGGCTTCATCCTCGACGGTTCAAGCCTCATGTTTGGCGTCGTCGTCACCTTCATCACCGCCTGCATCATGCTCTATTCAGTAGGCTACATGGCGCAAGACCCGGGCAAAACGCGCTATTTCGCAATGCTCAGTTTCTTTGCCTGGTCCATGCTCAGCTTTGTCTATGCCGTCGATCTCCTGCAATCTTTCATCTTTTGGGAACTCGTCGGCCTGTCTTCGTTCTTCCTCATCGGTTTCTGGTTTGAAAAACCCGAAGCAGCCGCAGCCGCGCGCAAAGCCTTTCTCATGACCCGCGTGGGCGACGTCGGCCTCTTCATCGGCATTTTACTCATCCTCCAACTCGTTCACAGCTTCGATATTCCCAGCCTCTTAGACCCTCAAACTGGCCTCTCAACACAGATATCGCCCAACCTGCTCAACGCAATCGCGCTACTCATCTTCATCGGCATCATGGGCAAAAGCGCGCAATTCCCATTGCACACCTGGCTACCCGACGCCATGGAAGGACCCACCCCGGTCAGCGCCCTGTTACACTCTGCCACCATGGTCGCCGCAGGCGTCTTTCTCATGATCCGCCTGCACCCGCTCTTTATGGCGGCGCAAGACACAGCACTCATCGTACTGGGCATCGCCACCTTCACCGCAATCCTCGCATCGACCATTGCAATGGTCGATACCGACATCAAAAAAGTACTCGCCTACTCGTCCATCAGCCAACTCGGCTTCATGCTCATGGCACTCGCTGCTGGCAGCCTCTTCGCCGGCGTATTTCACCTGATCACCCACGCCTTCTTCAAAGCCCTGCTCTTCCTCTGCTCGGGCATTTACATTCACGCCTACCACACCAACAGCATGGCCGAAATTGGTCGCAGTGGAGGCCGACGCCTCAAAGCTGCAACCCTTGGCCTCATCATCGGTGGCGCTGCCCTATCGGGCGTTCCCCCACTGGCGGGATTTTGGAGCAAAGAAGAAATTTTTGCCCAACTCGGTCACAATGGCTTTAACATCTACATGGCCGGTGCATTTCTCGCGGCCTTCCTCACCGCCTATTACACATTCCGCATGATTTTCCTCATCACAAAACCCGATCAAACACCTGCCTCCGACCACAGCCATCCCGAACCCATGAACATGAAAGCACCCGTCTTGCTCCTCACCCTGGGCGCAATCATACTCGGCTTTTTTGGCGCCAGCATTGCTGAGGGTCTCGGTCTCATACCACAACACCACAGCGTCATCCTGATGATCCCCACCGTAGGCGTCGTCATCCTCGGCATCCTGATCGCCTATCTCGACTACGGACGCGACAACGCGCCGCGCGCGGGATTCATCAGCAAAATCGCACCCCTCAACACCCTCTTCACAAACAAATGGTACATCGACGAAGTCTATCGCGTCACCATCGTCGCCATCACCCACGCACTATCTCGCATCTTGCACTGGATAGAAAACCACGTCCTCGACGGAAACTACGACCGCTTTGGCCTCGGCATCTTGCGCACCGGCGCGAAATCAACCCGCGTACAGGGCGGCTGGATGCAACTTTACCTGGGCTGGGCGATCATCTTATTAGCCGTAGTCGCGCTTTACCTCGGATTGCGATAAAATATGCCACTTCTCTCATCCATACTTCTCACCCCCGTCATCACCCTCATCATCCTTTTGCTCATGCCCCAAAGGGCTGTGCGGGGTATCCGGCTAATATGCGCCCTCAGCGGTCTTTTGACCTGTGTGCTGAGTCTGCAACTCTGGACGAGCTATGATCCCACAACCAGCGGTATTCAATTTGAAGAACTGATCCCCTGGGTCGCAGCCATTGGCATCTCCTATCACCTCGGCGTTGACGGATTTGGCGTTATCCTCGTCATGCTCAATTCCATCGTCTATTTCACCGGGGTACTCACCATGTGGGACCTCGAAGAGCGCGTCAAAGAATATTTCGCCTTCATGGTACTCCTCGTCATCGGCGTCTTCGGCGTCTTCATGTCACTGGACCTCTTCTTCTTCTTTTTCTTTTACGAAATCGCCGTCGTACCCATGTACCCCCTCATCCTGATATGGGGCAGCGGCAACAGAGCTTATGCCGGGATGAAACTCATGCTCTTCCTCCTCGCCGGCAGCGCGCTCCTCTTTCCCGGCCTACTCGCCATCTATCACCACGCGGGCCTCAACACCTTTGACATCATTGCCCTATCCGCACACACATTCGATCCACAATTCCAAATATTTGTCTATCCCTTCATCTACGTCGGCTTTGGCGTCCTGGCTGGCCTGTTCCCCTTCCACGGCTGGTCGCCCACAGGCCACGTTGCTGCGCCATCTGCGGTATCCATGCTACACGCGGGCGTCCTGATGAAACTCGGCGCATTTGGCATACTCACAGTCGGCATTCGCCTGCTACCCGAAGGCGCTGCGTACTGGGCACCGACCTTCGTGGTATTGGCCGTCATCGGAATCATCTACGGTGCTTATGTCGCCATGCGGCAGACCGACTTCAAATTTGTCATCGGCTTCTCATCTGTATCTCACATGGGCATCGTCCTCCTCGGCCTCAACCTCGCGGTCCTCGGCTCAGTCGTAGCTATCGACGCCCTCAACGGCGCTGTCTTCCAGATGTTTGCCCACGGCATCATGACCGCCCTGTTTTTCAGCACCGCGGGATATATCTACGACAAATCCCACTCCAAAACCATTGGCGACTTTGGCGGTCTTGGCGTACAAATGCCCCGCGCAGTCTCCATCTTCATCGTCGCGGGCCTGTGTGGTGCCGGGTTACCCGGTCTGGCGAGCTTCTGGGCTGAATTACTCGTCTTCCTCGCCGCCTTAAAAACGTACCCCATCGCCGGCGTCATCGTCATCCTGGGCCTCGTACTCACCGCGGTTTACATCATGCGCGTCTTCAATCTGGCCTTTTTTGGCGCACCAAATCCAAAATGGGAAAATCTGAAAGCACAGGACATGTCTGGCCTGCACCTGATACCGCGCGCCATACTAATCGCCGTACTCGTGATCTTCGGCTTTGTACCCCGCCTCATGCTCGACCTGATCAACAGCACGACAATAGCTTTCTTGGGTAATTTCTAACATGGAAAACGCAATACTCTTCGCACCAGAACTTATTTGCCTGATCATGGGCCTCGTGCTCTTCTTCTGCACAGTGCTCAACCGGTCCTATCGCACCACCCGGGGCATTGCCATAGCATCCGGCATAGCCATGATCGCCGCCTGTCTCTGGACTCTACCCCTTGAAGGCGAACCCTTCTTTCCCGGCATATACGCGGTTGACTTCTTTTCTCAACTGATCAAAACAGCACTCGCAGTCGGATTCCTATTTGTCGTCATCGCCAGCGCCAACCCCCTCACAGTTGACCGCAATGGTTGGCTCGAGGTCCCCCTCTTCTTCATCTTTTCCACACTCGGCATGATGATGATGGTCAGCGCGACCGAACTCCTCACCCTCTATGTCGCTATGGAACTGGCCGCCTACCCCGTCTATATCGTCGTTGCCCTTCACCGCAATTCGGACATCGGCGGAGAAAGCGCCGCCAAATACATGGTACAGGGCATGGCAGCCTCGGCCATCTCGCTCTACGGCATGAGCTTTCTCTTCGGCACATTTGGCTCCACCTACTTCGCCGCCATCAGCATCCCACACGCCGCTGCGCAACCCATCTTCTACCTGGGCCTATTGCTCACACTCGCCGGCTTCTTCTTCAAGCTCGGCGCATTCCCCTTCCACTTTTGGGCACCCGACACCTATGAAACCGCGCCCCATCCAGTGATCACATTCATCGCCACCGTTTCCAAAATCGCCGCCATCGGCATCCTCTGTCGCCTGTTATCCCTGGCCATGCCCGGCGGCTGGGAATCGGCCCACGCCCAAACCGCGCTCATGTGGGCAAGCATCATCGCAATGAGCCTGGGCAACCTATCGGCACTCGCGCAAAAAGACCTCAAACGCCTGCTCGGTTATTCCACAGTCGCCCACGCCGGTTACGTACTCCTCGCCCTTCAAACCTTCGCCGAATGGGGTCTTACCGCTGCTCTCTTTTACGCCATTGGCTACTTTGCCATGTCCTTTGCGTGCTTCCTCGTCATCTGTGAAATCGGTCGCAGCGAAGACCGCATCACCATCGACTCCGTATCCGGCCTTTACAAACGCGCGCCATTCCTCTCCTTCACCTTGCTCATCGGCCTGTTTGGCCTCATTGGCCTCCCCCCCACTGTGGGCTTTGTCGGCAAATGGTTCCTCTTTTCTGCCGCCCTCCAACGCGGTCAATTCTATCTCGTCCTCATCGCAGCCATCAACGCCGCAGTTGCCCTGTATTATTATCTCCTCATCATCCGCCAACTCTACTGGGTAGAACCCGCCACACAGAACACCATCAAACCCACGCCCCTCATCGCCGTCACCGCAATGGCGACCATCATCCTCGTAATCGCAATGGGCACG
>JAPPIE010000109.1:0-9326 GCA_028874765.1 Gemmatimonadota bacterium | reverse complement strand
ATTTTGTCATCATGCAGACTCAAGGCATCGGTTTGTACGGAAATGACGAATGATGCAAATTGATACGCAGCTTGCCATTCTCGTCCTTAAAATAGCCAAACGTGAACTCCACTTTGGCTTCTTTTCCGGTATTCGCGTCTGTAAAATAGTAATTCCCCATGGCAATGGCCGAGTCTCCATCAATGATAACATCAGCGTTCTCAAATCGGACTTTGCTCCACGGCTGGATAGCAAAACCGCGATCTTCAGGTACAATACCCGTCACAAAATAAGATACGGCCTCTTCTTTTGTTAATCGAAATTGCTTTTCTGACGCCTTCGTAGGCTTAAACAGAACCACGCCTTCATCATAACCATATAACGTATCGACAATCTCTTCGGCCAGTGCCTTATAGTCCTCTTTTTGCGTATATGCTTCCCCGATAGCGACAATTGCTTCGCCCCAAATTTTTTGGGCCTCCATAACCTCTTTCTCAACAATACCATTATCTTTCATAACATCCTCTGCATATCCCGTCGCCACAACCACCAGCGTTGCCAATATTGTCAATTGAATCTTCATTTTTTGCCCCTCCTATTTAAGCAATCGTATCCGACTGCATCGCATTATTTCTTTCTCTTGTATTTCATACATAAAAAATTTCTCTTTGTGTGTCAAATCAAAATCTTCCTGACAAGCAGTCTTTTTTGGCAAAAAAATCCGTTTTGTGTATCTTCTGCCTCTGTCGTAACAAATCCTGCTCCTCTATGCAAACACTAAGGAATTTTCATGCTCGGCAAATTAATCGACAAACTGAAAACAGGACTGACCAAAACCCGCGAAGGCATGGTACAAAAAATCCGCGAAGTCATTCGGCGGCGTCCTGAAATCGACGAAGAAACCCTTGAAGAAATTGAAGAAATTCTCATCGAAGCCGACATTGGCGTAGAACCCACCCTCCGCATAATTGACCAACTGCGCGAACGCTTTGAAACCGGCGAACCCGTTGAAAACCCGGAAATCCAGGAATTTCTCGAAGAAGAAATCCGCAAAATCCTCCTGCCTTCAGACACCGCGCCATCTATCGCAATCACAACCAAACCCCACATCATCCTCGTCGTAGGTGTCAACGGTGTAGGCAAAACCACCACCATTGGCAAAATGGCTCACAAACTCAGCCGCGAAGGCAAAAAAGTACTCTTTGCCGCCGGAGACACATTTCGGGCAGCAGCCATTGATCAACTCGGCATCTGGGCAGACCGCACGGGATCTGACATCGTGCAACACCAACCGGGCGCAGACGCAGCATCCGTGGCATTCGACGCCATACAGGCAGCCAGAGCACGCGACATCGACGTCGTACTCATCGACACAGCGGGTCGCCTGCACACCAAAATCAACCTCATGGAAGAAGTCAAAAAAATCCGCCGCGTCGTCGCCAAAGCCATGCCCGGTGCCCCCCACGAAACCCTGCTCGTACTCGACGCCACCACAGGACAAAACGCCGTCATACAGGCAAAACAATTTCACAGTACAGTCGAACTCACGGGCCTTGTTCTCGCAAAACTCGACGGCACTGCCAAAGGAGGTGTCGTCATCGCCATTGCCGACGAACTCGACCTGCCCGTGCGCTATGTTGGCCTGGGAGAAGGCGTTGAGGACCTGCACGACTTCGACCCCGAAAACTTTGTCAGAGCCCTATTTGATTAATTGACGCCAATGAGAAATCGGGTATATTCAGAAAAACGCGAATAGACGAACCCTGCCCAACCTCCCAACGGGCGGGCACAGGGGCACCGCCCCTACGGTTTCACACTTCTCACTTTTCACTTCTTCATGCCTACCCAACTACCCATATATCTCGATAACAACGCCACCACACCCATAGATGAACGGGTGCTCAACGCGATGTTGCCCTATCTCAAAGACCGATTTGGCAATGCCGCCAGTCGCACACACACCTTTGGGTGGCATGCCGAAGATGCCGTTGATCTGGCGCGGGAACAAATAGCCAGCCTCATCAACGCACAGCCCAAAGACATCGTCTTCACCAGCGGTGCCACAGAATCTGACAACCTCGCCATCAAAGGCGTGGCAGCCGCAGCCACCAACGCGCACATCATCACGCAAGCCACCGAACACCACGCTGTGCTCGACTCTTGCCGCGCGCTGGAACGCGACGGCGTCTCGATCACAATCTTGCCCGTAGATTCACACGGTATTACCGACCCATCAGACATCGCAAACGCCATCACAGACAACACCGCACTCGTCTCCATCATGGCGGCCAACAACGAAATCGGCACCTGCCAGGCCATTGAAGAAATCGGAGCGATCTGTCGCACAAAAAACATCTATTTTCACACAGATGCAGCACAGGCCATTGGCAAATACTCGATCGATGTCGAAGCCATGCACATTGACCTCCTCTCCATCTCTGCCCACAAACTCTACGGACCCAAAGGCGCAGGCGCGCTCTATGTGCGCAGTCGCCCGCGCGTTCGCCTCGTCGGCCAAATAGACGGCGGGGGCCATGAAAAAGGCATGCGCTCTGGCACGCTCAATGTACCGGGCATTGTGGGCATGGGAGAAGCCTGCGCGCTCGCACAAAAACACATCGAAACCGAAGCAAAACACAGTGAGAACTTGCGCCATCGCCTGCAAAAACACCTCTTCAATGCGCTGCCCCAGATACAACTCAACGGCCACCCCGAACAACGTCTGCCGGGCAACCTCAACATCAGCTTTGCCGGTGTGGATGGCGAAAGCCTGCTCATGAGCTTGCAAGACATAGCTCTCTCATCCGGCTCGGCGTGTACATCCGCATCTCTCGAACCGTCTTACGTACTCAAAGCCATTGGCGTCAGCAATGACATGGCCCAGTGCAGCATACGCTTTGGCATTGGCCGATTCAACACCGAAGTAGAAATCGACTATGTTGCAGAGCGCGTAATTCAAGAAGTCAACCGCCTTCGCGAAATCTCGCCAAACTATTAAATTTATCCCCGGAGCCACCATGCCAACCCCAGACCGTCCCCAACGCCCCGAAATCTTACCCGAAGTCAAAAACATCGTCGCAGTATCCAGCGGCAAAGGCGGCGTGGGCAAAACAACGGTTAGTGTAAACCTCGCGGTCTCACTCGCCAAACAGGGCGCGGCAGTTGGCTTGCTCGACGCGGATATTTACGGTCCCAATGTGCCGATCATGATGGGCAGTATGGCGCAACCCAGGTCAATAGGTCAAAAAATACTACCCCTTGAAAATCACAATGTCAAATTCATGTCCCTCGGCCTCATCGCCGGAGAAAATGCCCCCATTATATGGCGCGGTCCCATCGTGGGCAGAATGATACAGCAATTCATGGTTGACGTAATATGGGGCGCGCTCGACTACCTCGTCGTCGATCTACCCCCCGGCACGGGTGATGCACAACTCACCCTTGCCCAAACCGTGCCACTCAGCGGTGCGGTCATAGTCACCACCCCGCAAAATGTCGCTCTCGAAGACGTACATCGCGGCATAGAAATGTTCCGCAAAGTCGAAGTCCCCATCCTCGGCGTTGTCGAAAACATGAGCTATTTTCTCTGCCCGTGTTGCGGAGATCGCACGCCCCTCTTCGGCGAAGGCGGGGGGCAACACATTGCCGATGCATTCGGCCTGCCCCTGCTCGGACAAATCCCCATCCAGCCCAATATTCGCGAAGGCGGCGACACGGGTGCGCCCATCGCAACAGGTGAAAACAATGCTTTCCCCGAAATCGCCCGTCGCATTACCGACGCACTGGCAGAAAGAGAAAGCGACCTGCCCGAAATCACAATTGTCTAACTTTTCGGGCTTGCGAATGAAAAAAAATATCTTACATTAAAACCCCTGTGACCATTCACAACCAAACACCAACCTGAAAGGCATGCCATGAGTGCAACTTACGAAACGCTCGTCGCACGGGCAGAGGCCAACACAACAGGGCTTTCTCCAGAACGCGCACAGGAGAAAATCCATACAAATGGCACATTGCTCATAGACGTGCGCGAGCGTGAAAACTATATCGAAGGATATATCCCGGGCGCAGAAAATGTGCCGCGTGGCTTTCTCGAACTCCGCATAGAAAGCATGGACAACGACCGCGACCGCGCAATCATTATCTATGGTGCTCAGGGCCAGGGCGCATTAGCCGCACAGGCGCTTCAAGACATGGGCTATTCCGATGTCGCGTATATCCAGGGCGACATCGATTCCTGGAAAAACGCCGGTCTCGACATCAACCAGGACCGCGCGCTCGACAAAGCCGAAGTACAGCGCTACTCCCGCCACCTCCTCATCCCCGAAGTGGGAGAACGCGGACAGGGCAAACTCCTCGACGCCAAAGTCCTGCTCATCGGCGCAGGCGGATTGGGCAGCCCAACCGGACTTTATCTCGCCGCAACTGGCATTGGGACACTGGGAATTGTCGATGCCGACATCGTCGATGTCACCAACTTGCAACGCCAGATACTACACGGCACATCTGACCTGGGTCGTCTCAAAGCCATCTCGGCCTATGAGACCCTCAAAGAAATCAACCCCGGCTGCGATGTGGTGCCACACACCGACTATCTCACATCCGACAACATCATGGACATCCTCCCCGAATACGATATCATCGTCAACGGATGCGACAACTTTCCAACGCGCTATCTCGTCAACGATGCGTGTGTCTTCCTCAAAAAACCCATCGTGGATGGCAGCATCTTCCGCTTTGAAGGTCAGGTCACGGTGTACACATGCGACGGTGAGGGGCCTTGCTACCGCTGCCTCTATCCCGCGCCACCGCCGGCAGACCTGGCACCATCGTGAGACGAAGCAGGCGTGCTGGGTGTTCTGCCCGGCACAGTTGGCCTCGTGCAGGCCACAGAAGTTGTCAAACTCATACTCGGTCAGGGGGATCCACTCATCGGTCGCTTACTGATGTACGACGCCCTGCAAATGAACTTCAACACATTCAAAATTCGCCGCGACAAAAATTGCCCTGTATGCGGCGACAACCCGACCATCACCGAACTCATGGACTATCAGGCATTCTGCGCCATGGATCACAGCGACGCGGCGGATTAACCGTCGCAGCACAAAAACACAAAGGGGTGAAACCACCAATCGGTTTCACCCCTTTTATTTGACCTACCCCCCTAACCCCCCTTCCTACGAGGAAGGGGGGAACCAAGTCTCCTCCCAGCCTCTCGCCTTTCATCGGTGAAAAACGCTCAAATTACTCGCGTTTTTTTCTGCGTCATCTGCGGATGATAATGCCCCCTATCTCTATCCTCCACAATACGATCATCTACAGGCACCCCGAAACGGTCCGCCCATTCGCCAATTTGCTGATTAATCGTATCGGGTATCTCAATGCCGTGTTTGAGGCGGTGCCTGCGATTGCGGTACTCAAAATCCCCCGGGACCAGAACTTCATCTACCCCATCGGCGGGTTCGGTCGTCTTCATCGCATCTAAAAATGCGCGAATATCCTGTTGATAACTATCCAGGTCTGTAAATGTACTGATATCAATAACCTGCATAAACGCGCCCCCAGAACGCCGGCCCTCCCTTTGGGCTCCCGAAAGCAGCCCCATCAAACAGATCATCAGCGAAAGCGCGTAGCCCTTGTGCTCTCCAAAAGCACGCAAAAATCCACCATCGTAAAAATCCAGAGGATTGGTTGACGGCTTGTTATGCTTATCCACAATAAAAGTATCGGGAATCGACGCATTCTTGCTTCGCGCGACCTGGAGCTTGCCCTCGGCGACCATGGCAGTGGCAAAATCGATTACAAAAGGCGCCTCATCGCCAGTGGGAACACCCACCGCAATGGGATTGGTACCCAGACTTCCCTTCTTCCCTCCAAAAGGCAGAACTTTCATCGTATTGGGCGAACCCCCACCAACCATGCAAATACCGATAAAACCCCCGCGCGCGGCAATCTCAACATATTCTCCCAGACGTCCAATATGTGCAACTCGCGTGAATGAAACCGAACAAATTTCAGAAGTTCGCGCTTTTTCCATCGCCTGATGGACCGCGCGATAAGCCGTAAGATGCCCCAGCCCCCCGTTGCCATCCAGAACCAGTGTAGTAGCCGATTCCCGCACCGTAGTCGGTTCAGCCGCCGGATTCATCCCCCCCTCGGAGATATTAGTGAGATACAGGGGGATGCGGAGAACGCCGTGAGAATCGTGACCTGCGAGATTGGCATTCACCAGAATCTTCGCCACAATACCTGCAATATCAGGTGTCGCACCAGATGCTTCGAACAAACGTCTCGTAAGCGCGTGAAGATGTGCGGGTTGATACGTGTGCATTTGCATAAAAAATCTCCTAAAGCCCTGCGGCGAAAAACTCTTCGAACACCTCATCGGAAACCGTTGCACACGCCGCGCGCACATTGGCTTCGAGTTGCGCCTTATTCAGGCTGCCGAGCGGATTGCCGTGAATGCGAGACTCTCGGATGGAAAATTGCAACGTCAACTCGAGCAAGTTATACCCGCGATCTTCGCACCACAGGCGCATATTCTCGGCGCGCTCGTGATCTTCTCGCCAGCGATCACGGGGCACAAAATTTTCCAACGGCACACCCGTGAGATAACCTCGCATAATCGACCAGCCATTCATCACACCCAGATCGTGCTCCGCCGCAGCGGGCAAAATATCTTCGCTAATGGTCTGCCGCAAAAGATTGTGATCCCCAAAACACAGAAAACAATCCGTACGCCCCGATTCGATCTGCGCCAGATGAAAATCGTGGGGCCGCATCCCGTATCCAATAAAATTGACCCACCCCCGTTCCCGCGCCTTTTCCAATCCCTCAAGCGTACCCCCCGCAACCAGCGTAGCCTCGATACTCCACGGATCGTGAATAAAAAGCACATCGAAATAATCAATCCCCAAAATCTCAAGCTGATCTTCTATATCGGCAAGCGCGTGCTCAGTTGAGTAATCCGGGTCTCCATCTCCATATCCCCCCCACTTCGCAGCACTGTGACAGCAAACGCGCCCGCTAATAATGATCTCATCGCGCTCGACAACGCCCTGCTTAATCGCAAGACCGAGCTTTCGAAGCGAATCGCCATAACACCGCGCACAATCGAAGTGATTGACCCCAATATCCACCGCAAACCGAATGAGGTCTGCGGCCTCGTCATCGGTAACAGGACCAAAATTATTGCCAAACCCCTGCGTGCCAAAGGGAATAACGGGAATAGAAAGTTCAGTTTTGCCCCAGCGACGACGGGGCACTTGTTTTTCAATCATGTCAAAGGGTCTCCATTATCCAGTGCATATTCCTTCAGCGTATCCAAATCGACAAACTCAAGCGTGGAAATATGCGTACCCGAAAGATAAACGGGAGGTGCAAAACCCGCGTTAAGAGCTTCAACCCAGCGCTGGACACACAAACACCAGCGATCGCCCGGCACAAGGCCGGGAAAGCGCAATTCGGGCACAGGCGTACTCAGGTCATTGCCCGCAGACTGGGAAAAAGCCAAAAATTCTTCCGTCATCTCCGCACAGAGAATATGCAACCCCAAATCACCCGGCCCCGTGCGACAACATCCATCTCGAAAAAAACCCGTCATAGGATCGGTACAACAATCCTCGAGTTCCTCGCCCAAAACATTTTTACCGCGATTCATTTTCACTCCAAAATTTAATTTGTATAAGGCACGGTACCGCTCTCATTCACCGTATATCCCCACTGCCGAATATAATCTGCACCAGGCAGAAATTCATCGCCACCCTCATCAAGGCGGCGTTGGAGCCAAGCATCCAACTCGCTGCACAAATCCGCGCATTCGGGATCGTCAACGAGATTATTCAACTGAAAGGGATCGGCCTCGTTATCATAGAGCAACCACGGCCCATCGAGCGAGCGAACATACGTATATTGCTCCGTCCGCAAGCCGCGATACTCGCGCGCGCCCCTATCGCGCGTCCACTGCCCAAAAGGCTGCGGACATTGTAAAAGTGCGGCACCATCAGATGGATTCTCACCGCCGTTGAGATAGGCCGAAAAATCCAATCCCTCAACCGTATCGGGAATATCGATCCCGCAAAGCCCCAAAAGCGTAGGCATAATATCCGGTATATCAATGGGATCATGAACCTCCCGCCCCTCCAACCCAAATTGCGCTGACCATCGCAACAAAAACGGAATGCGAATAGACTCCTCCCAGGGCTGTTGCTTTTTCGCACTCCCCTGTGAGCCGAGCATATCGCCGTGATCCGAAAAAAAGAGCAAAAGCGTATCGTCGGCTATCCCCTTATCATCAAGTGTCTGGAGCAAATCGCCCATACAATCGTCCAGCGCCGTGCAATGGGCGTAATAGCCCGCAATCCATTCTCGGGCATTTGCTTCCGATTCTGGCGGCACGTTCTCGCGCAACGGCACATCCTCGGGGCGATACATCGCGCGGTATTTCTCGGGCGCAGTCTCGTAAGGCGCGTGTGGTGGTCCCCATGAAAGCACCAACAAAAAGGGATTTTCCGAGTCGTGATTCTGGATGTATTCCTGCACATCGCGCGTCTGTGCAATCGCGTCGTACCCCTCCCACGTGAGCTTCTCGTCGGAGTCATTGGCATAATAAAAAGAATTATTGTAATTGTGCGTACACTCCAGCACCTTCCAATAATCAAACCCCTGCCGATTTTTGGGCGGAATATAATTGGATCGCCCATTTGCATTCACATGCCATTTGCCCACATAAGCGGTATCGTATCCCGCACTCTTAAAAGCCTGAGCCAGACTAACAGCCCTATCGCTCAAATGGACATCATTGACAAAAACGCCATGCGTCAGCGGATATTGACCCGTCAGCAGAGACGCCCGCGCCGGGCAACAAACCGAACACCCCGAAACCGCGTGTGTCGCATTGATACTTTGAGACGCGAGACGGTCGATATTAGGCGTCTGCACACAGGTGTTACCGGCATAACCAAATGCCTGTGCGCGCCACTGGTCGCCAAAAATGAGAATGACATTACTGGCCATGAAACTCCTTTACATTAAAGTGTAAATCCCACAAAAAACCGCGACAATATTATGAACCAGAAAGCCCCTTGTCAATGTATCTGACAAGAGGCGGAGATGATGCGTTATTCACAACCCCCTCAAAACCGCACAAATCCAACACTCACAAAAAATCCCGGCGCATACAATCGCTTTGTGAAATCCAATCGGAATAAATCAAATAGCCCGTTAATCGACACACCTAATTCGTGGTGAAATCCATCTGAATAGTGCGGTGCGTAGTCCAATAACATCCGATCCCCAAACCACGTGCGCCCGTGTCCGCCGTGAACAATCAAACCAATATTGCGCTC
>JAPPIE010000106.1 GCA_028874765.1 Gemmatimonadota bacterium | reverse complement strand
AATTATACTGACATACACTCCGCAATATTACTATTCATGAATTAGTCGGGATAGAGATGAATCCGATACAATACGATAAAAAAAGATTTAAAATACAGGCCATACCGCACCCCCTTGTCTTACACTGGGTATTGAATCCAGGACTGATATTCAACGAACTGATTTTGGGACAACGAATACCCAAAGTCATGTTGATTGACAAAGGGAGCGATAAACCTTTGATGGAACGTACTTACGTTCCCTGTCCCCACTGTGAAACTCTAAATGACTATCGTTTGTGGGGAAAAGGAAATTCCTTTGGCCATTGGTTTGGCTTTGTATGTCCAATTTGCCATCAAATAATTCCCTGTCTATGGAACATTTTTAGCCTCGCCATATTGGCGATTACTTTTCCACTGTGGTATTTTCCCGCTCGGTTCTTTCGCCATAGATGGATCGAGAAAGAAAAAGAAAGATTGGCGAATGTTCTGGAACGTCCCTTGATTCAGGCGAAGACTGTAGATTATCTTTTTATAGGCATCGTCTATTTTGGTGGATCAATGTGGTTGATTCTCGAGATTCTGCCGCAGATATGGAAGGTTTTGCATGGAAGCGAATGGGATTTGCCAAAGATGTTTGCAATGTTGCCCATTTGGTTGATGGCAGGCTTCGCGTGGGGCTTGATTATGCGTTCCTGGATGAATAGAAAGCGATGACAGCACACGCTCATCTACAGAAAAAATAAGGACTCACCCAATTCAAAGTGGGGTAACTCCATATTTGAACCTGAATAAAGGGTAAAGAAAGAAAACGCTATAATCATTTCTTGAGAAATGGAGATAAAAAATGCATGAACGTATTGCCATTGATCCCAGAGTTTGTCACGGACAAGCATGTATTAAAGGTACCCGTATCCCGGTACATCTAATCCTGGGGATGTTGGCCAATGGGGACACTGTCGAGGATCTCCTCGCAGAATATCCTCCGCTAACTCAAGAAGATATCTATGCATGTTTTGACTATGGCGCCGCACTCGCTGAAGAACAAGTAACCCCTCTGGAAGCCTTGCCAGCAGAGTCATGAAAATCGTTGTTGATGAACATATTCCTTTGATGACGGTACAGACACTTCGAGAGATGGGGCATGAAGTGCGCGATATTCGCGGCACTCCTGATGAGGGCATGCACGACGACGAACTATTTGCAACACTCTACCATGTAGGAAAACTCTCCGAGAAAGAAGCGTGCCTCACGCTCGGGATCTTCGGGATCTCTCGCCGTGTATTCGAGGAATTGCTGCCGCGGTTCGGGTTTTCCATCTTAGTGGATACGCCAGAGACTATGGATGTAGAACTGCATGCCTGAAATGAAAAAGAACCCATCAGAATCTCAATTCGCGCTGTGTATCGAGAACAGAGATTGCGACGATCTGGAGAAGCGGAAAATATACCAGATTTTACCCTACGAAGAAGCAGCGCAAGAGGGATATTTGAGAGTCATTGACGAATCGTGGGAAGACTACTTGTATCCCGCATCTTATTTTATCTTTGTCGAACTGCCTTGCAAAGCCAAAGACGCACTGGCAAACTGAGACTGAGTTTCAGGAACGTTACCATGACCACAGACTGGAGCAAGCTAGAACAAACGGTTAAAGAGCACGAATCACCCGGCATGATCGGCGTCAGTGTAATTTCACCTCAGGGAGAGCGTTGGGCCTCACTGGGAGATCATCAGTTTCCGGCGGCCAGCACCGTTAAAATCCCGATCATGATCGAGATTTACAGAGCTATTGATCGCGGCACACTCGCGCTCGACGACACATATATCGTCCGATCTGAGGATAAATCCCCCGGCAGTGGTGTGCTGCGACACATGCATACCGGGCTTCAACTGTCGTTTGGAGATCTTCTGTACTTGATGATGTCCATCAGCGACAACACCGCCACCAACATATTGATTGAAGTAGCCGGAATGGATCGCATCAACGCGACAATGCGAGAACTCGGTATGACCGACTCTTCTCTCGGACGTCCCATGCGCGGGCGCCTCGCAATTGAAGGGGAACAGGAAAATTGGGCTACCCCCAACGACTACACTGCCGTCGTCAAGACGATTCTCGACGACCAGGCCGCATCCCCCGCAGCCTGTCAGGCCATGCTCTCCACCTTGACCCAGCAACAGAATGGTCGCCGCATCGGCCGGTATGTGCCAACCTCCAAAACCTATCGCTGGGGTTCCAAAACCGGCTCGAATCGGGGAGTAATCAACGATGTCGGCTTCATTGAATCCCCTGCCGGGACGATGGTGATTGCGCTCTACAGCCGGGAACTCGGCGATCACGTCACCGGCGAATGCGCGCTCTCCGAGATTACCAGAGCCGCGATGCAAGTGACGGGCATGATCTAAGGGGAAGGTAATCAATGTCAAATCACGAGTCACTTGAGGCAAAAGTTGATCAGGTATTCGCGGAATGGGACAA
>JAPPIE010000196.1 GCA_028874765.1 Gemmatimonadota bacterium | reverse complement strand
TCCTTTGCCCCTTGTGAAAATAGCACGGGTAGATCGGCATGCGGTTTGACGTGTCTCGATCTTACCCACCGCCCGCTGGCCGCGATTGGCGCAATGGCGGCAAATTTTTCGGCATGTCTCAATCCCAGAATCCAGGTGCCGCCTCCGCCCATCGAATGTCCGGTGAGGTACACGCGCTCTGGATCGATATTGTAGATGGACAATACGCGATCCAATACATCCATGACATCTTGCCCGCCAATTCTGCGATATCCTGTAAAAGGCCCGCGCCCACTCGGCGCTACAAGTAAATATCCGCGTTCTTGTGATAGGCTCTTGCACAGGTTCTCTGTTTCACCTCTTCTGCGCCGGTCTAACCAAGTGTTTTCGCTGCCAGAAGCGCCGTGAAGACCAATGATCAGCGGCCATGATTGCTCCGGTGTATAGCCCTCTGGCACAAATATGCGGTAGGGTACGAGTTGGCTGTCAACTGCTGATCGATACGCGAGGTGAAAGTCGCCAGTGCTTTTCTTCAGGGGATCTTTACCTTCCAGAAGTGCCGAAGATAGGGTTTCGGCGAGGTCGATGTCCGCCGGTATGTTAATCGCGCCGCGCCAGGTCAATCCTCTGCCACCACCGCGGTATTTCATGACCATAGGTTGCGCTGTTCGCCTGAGATCTCCCACATATTTGGCGTGCATTTCCTCGAGGTGTGTGACGATATATTCAATTGTTTCAACGGCTGCCCGCTGGGTCGTACCAAGGGAAGCGATATTCTCACTTTGCAAGGTTTTTAGCCGCGTTTGCAAAATTTTCAGGCGTGAAGACATCGCATCTGTGTGCCAAAAAGCCCGCGTGACTCTCAGCAGAAGTTTGCCCGCTGGATCGCGCAATTCATAGCGCACGCCTGCGCGTCCTTCGGGCAAACCCGCTGTTGATAAGGCGCTATCGAAAGCGCGGACAGACGAAATTGGTAATGTGCGCTCGTCAACTACGCCCTTCGTTCCTCGTAGCGATAGCCGCGCCGTATATTCGCCTGAAAGCGACTGCCCCAGGGTAAAGAGGGGTTTCAGTTGTACGTGAAGTGTGTCGTCTGTGTTCGTGATGGTGCGATTTAATACCAGGTTGTAGCTTGCAGCGAGTTCTGTACCTTCGCCAGAGCTCCTGTCTCGCGTCATTGCCATAAAGCGTATAAACAGGCGATAGGCGCGATAGTTGTCTTTTTTTTCAAAAGCAGCAAAAGCTGAATCAGATAGTGTCTGGAGGTTGGGCGGTACGCCCTCATCTGTTTCTTTCAGGCGGTTCAATGTAGAACGCGTGACCACTGTAAATGCGCGGGCATCTTCCCAGGCGATATCGCCGAGTTGTTCGCCTTCGAGTGTGGTGATAGAGGGCTGGGCATGGCCTCTTACACAGGTTCCTATTATACAAATGACACATATCGAGGCGTATTTAAAAAGAAGATGTGGGAAAGAGATGGGCATAAGTATCGCCTTTTTCTGAGTCAATAAATCATTTGACAAAATAAGTTGCTATTGGGAAAAATGCAAGGCTAAGGAACAATTCCGACTTGTGCGATACGGAATCCCACTTTATCATGGTCTCTACTATTGCCAATCTTATGCAAAGGAGAAAATAATGACTTCTACTGTTCGCAAATCCATTGTCGCCCTGTTGTTATTGCTTCCATATCCCATTCTCGCAGATGTTTCTATGCCCGCGATTTTTTCAGATAATATGGTTTTGCAGCGACAGATTGCAATATCCGTGTGGGGAAATGCCGATGCCAATGAAGAGATTACCATTGAGTTAGATACCCAGCGCGTGACGACTACAGCAGATGCAGGGGGTACGTGGCAGATTCACCTGAATCCTATGGAAGCGGGAGGTCCATATCAACTCACCGTGCGCGGCGAGAATGTCGTCACTTTTAACAATGTGATGGTGGGGGAGGTCTGGGTTTGCTCGGGGCAATCCAATATGGCCTGGTCCGTCAGGCGTTCTCAAAATGCGGAGGAGGAGATCAAAGCGGCAGATTATCCCAATATCAGGCTTTTTACGGTCAAACGCAGTGCCGCGCAAAGGCCCACGCAAGATGTTGAGGGCACCTGGAGCGTTTGCGATACGAGTAGTGTCGGCAATTTTTCTGCGGTAGCCTATTATTTTGGACGCCATTTGCACAAATCTTTGAATGTGCCCATTGGTCTTATCAATACATCCTGGGGAGGCACACCGGCTGAAGCCTGGACGTCATTGCCCGCGCTTCAAGCCGTACCGGAGTATGCGCCGCTGGGCAAACGCTGGGCAGAACACATCGCCGCTTATCCAGAAGCACAGAAGAGATTTCAAGCCAGACTCGCTGTATGGCGTGCAAATACCGATAGCTTGCGCGCTCTGGGGCAACGCCGCCCGCGAGCACCGCGCGGTCCGAACCATCCCCATCGCCCGTCTGTGCTCTACAATGGGATGATCGCACCTCTCGTT
>JAPPIE010000114.1:19950-22870 GCA_028874765.1 Gemmatimonadota bacterium | reverse complement strand
CGCGTGCCAATCGGTAGCTTGTTCATAGGCGCGTGCAACCGCGAGAATCGTCGCCTCATCGTACAAATTGCCCAAAAAAGTCAACCCTCTCGGCGTACCCTCGGCAAACCCACACGGCAAAATCACCGCGGGATGACCCGTCAAATTGGTCACAGCCAAACTCGTCCTGCCACCGCGCGGCACCAGCACCGCATCCCAGTCTTGCATCACCTGTGCCACATCGCGCATCAGCAAATTCCGCAAACGCTGCGCCCGCAAATACTCCACAGCCGTCACCGCGCGCGCCGCCCGAAAAGTATTGGGCCACGAACTCTTATCCGCTTCCGTCATCACATCCAATTCTCCGCGCAGGGTCGCATCGTCAAACATCGCGGAAGCCTCAACCCGCAGCACCATCGCAATAGCATCCGCCGGATAATCCGGCAATGAAACGGGCTGTAAATCAGCGCCCAAACCGCGCATCACGTCCAGCGCAGCGGCATAAACACCAGTGGGATCTTCGCCCTCTGCCTCCTTCCGAAACTCAGACGCCAGATATCCAATCCGCAACCCGGACAAATCCACATCGGGACACCAGTTAAACGGCGCATCCACCACCGAACGATCCTGTCCATCCGGTCCACAAATCGCGTGAAACACCGCAGCACAATCCTCGACACTGCGGCACATAGGACCCAATTTATCCATTGTCCAGCTCAGCGCCATCGCCCCATAACGACTCACTCGCCCATAAGTCGGGCGCAACCCCACCACGCCGCATGTGTGACTGGGCGAAACAATAGAACCCTGCGTTTCAGACCCGATACTGAACCCCACCAATCCCGCCGCAGTTGCCGCGCCAGACCCGGCTGACGACCCACTCGATCCCGCATCGGTATCCCACGGATTGCGCGTCATCCCCTCAAACCACGTCGGCCCCGACGCCAGCGCACCCAGTGACAACTTGGCAACCAGCACAGCACCCGCCTGTCTCAATCTTTTCACCACACTCGCATCCTCATCCGGCACCCGATCTCTAAACGGCGTGGCCCCCCATGTCGTGCGAATACCCTTTGTACTCAACAAATCTTTCGCGCCCCAGGGAATACCGTGCAACGGACCTCTATAATCGCCCTTTGCAATCTCCACTTCAGCGGCTTTTGCCTGTTCCATCGCCAGATCTTCTGTCAGCGTAACCACACACTTCAATTTCTCCCCATAACGCGCAAGGCGATCCAGGTACAACCGCGTCAACTCAACCGGTGAAATCTCCCTCTGCGCAATCAAACGCGCAAGAGAACTCGCTGGCAAAAAAGCCAACTCATCATCGGCATCTGGCCGCGCAATATTGGCGTCACTCAGCGCAAACGGCTGCTGTTCGCCCTCGGGCACATCCCCCGGCACAAACACCAGAGGTGGCTCCACGTCATACCCCACCGACACATTGCGCAAAGCAGCATATTGCCGCCCCTGCCTTTCAATTTGCTCCCGCACCTTTTGCCATTGCGCCCTGGAAAACGGCAACCGGGCAACATCTGCCAATCCCGACACCGCGCGATCCACCAGTGCATTCTCGCGCTCGGCAACCTCGTCCAAAAACACATGCCGAATTTCCGTATCGATATCCGGGCTGCATCCCTCACCTATCTCACCGTGCGTGTACAAAAGCTGGGGAACCCCGATCTTGTTCTCGGATGTCGCGCAACGCTCCAAACTCGGCAACCAATCCGACACCGTCTCATCCTCCGGCGAAACCCGATACGCCCGCCAGGTCTCCCCCACATCCCGTGAAGTAAACAACACAATAGCATTTGTCGGATCGGCCCAATGCCCCCCGCGCTTACACACCACACCCGCCGCGTACAGCACCCCATCCTTTGACACACTCAACACACACCGATCTGACATCGCACACCGCCCAAAAACTTTCTCAGCCAAAGGCAAAAAAGACTTCCGCTCCCATTTCCCCCTTTGCCAGCGATACAAAAACGTCTCCTCAAACTCGCCCTCTCGCCGGTTCAACGTAAAAAGCACCACATCGCCCGCACAGGTAGCCACATTGCCAATGCGAACATCGAACCCATCGCTGTATTCAATCACACACGGAGAATCCGGCGTCACGGGCAAGTCGAGCCTCTCCCCCGCCATAGTCTCCCACGTCTCACCCCAATCGCGCGACCGCATAATGCCAAAACCGCGGCCCTTTGTATCTCCCGGATTATCCTCATTGCTCCGCGCCAGGTGAAAAGACAAATACAGCACATCCCCCTCAATATGGATACAATTCTCAAGATGCACATAAGCAGGTGGACCCTGCGGATCAACCAACTTCACCGGCACTGACCAATCTCCATCCACAGACCGCTTCTGATAAAACAGACCCCAGGGCCGCTCCCGCTGATATGCCCCCCGATAACACGCGTGCAACACATCGCGCGCATCACACACCAGACTGGGATACGTCGCATTCACACCGCCAAACGGGGGAAGCAGTCTCCACTTAGACGCATCATTGGGACGCACACTCACCGCGTGTTGCATCGGATTGTGATGCGGACCAAACGCGAGATAGAGAAATCCCTTCGAATCCATAGTCATCGCCGCGCCCGCGTGATTATCAACCCCATCCGCCACAAAAACAGGATCGCTCCACACTTTCGCCTCGTGACAATATGTTGCCACATACGTCTTGTGGATCTGATCCAGCCACACCACATGCGTCTTGCCCTCATGCGCAATAATTTTATTACTCATCCCATAAGCCGTACCGCGCGTCGAACCAGTCTTTGACAAAACAGTGTATTCCATGAAAACTCCCTTTGGATGGACACGCAGGGGACACACCGCCCCTACTTCTGATTCTCATCTGCGCCCATCTGCGTCCATCTGCGGATACTCTCGGTATTGTTGCGTTCTTACCCTCCACCTGCTATAATAGACA
>JAPPIE010000114.1:0-19850 GCA_028874765.1 Gemmatimonadota bacterium | reverse complement strand
CTGCGGATACTCTCGGTATTGTTGCGTTCTTACCCTCCACCTGCTATAATAGACATCTACGAATCTACGAATCTGCGAATCAACGAACCCCGCCCATCCTCCCAAAATCAGTGTGTATCGCCATCCGTCTATTCGTCTATTCGTCTATTCGCGCTTTATCTGAAAGGAAAGAAATGTCCAATCTCAAAAACAAAGTCGCCCTGATAACCGGTGCCGGTGGTGAACGCGGAATCGGACGTGCAATAGCGTTGCGCTTCGCGCGAGAAGGCGCCGATATTGTTATCTGTGATATAGATGCAAATGCCCGCGGCGACTGGGCTGGATTGCCCGCAGTTGCCGAAGAAATCAAAGCGATGGGACGCCGGGTTCTCGCAACAGAAGTCGATGTAACCAGCGCAGGTCAAGTCCAACAAATGGTGAACACCGCACGCGCGCGCTTTGGCAAAATCGACATCCTCGTCAACAACGCGGGTGCCCCCGCAGGACCGGACCGCGTACCCGTTGCCGAATTGGAAGAAGACGCTTTCGACCTCGTCCAGCGCGTAAATGTCAAAGGCACCTTCTTGTGTTCCCGCGCTGTTGTTCGCCACCTCATCAAACGGAACAACGGGGGCAAAATCATCAACATCTCATCAACTGCGGGCCTGCGCGGCGTTGCCAGATTCGCGGCCTATTGCTCTTCAAAATTTGCCGTCATAGGATTCACGCAATGCCTCGCCCATGAAATGGGACCCTACGGCATCCAGGTCAACGCAATCTGCCCAGGCCTCATTGAAACCGAACGCCTGCACGGGATAGCCAGCGGATTAAAACCCAGCGGAACATCGATCGAAGACTTTAGAGCGCAAATGGTCGAGCGCTCCTCTCAGAACAATCCACTCGGACGCATTGGACAGCCAGAAGATGTTGCAAACCTCGCTGCATTTTTGGCCTCTCCCGATGGCGATTACATGACCGGACAGGCAATCAGCATATCGGGCGGAGCGGCCATGGTGCGTTAATACAAAATGTGCTGATCGCTCAAATCCTTGCCACCAACCGTGCGCGTAAGCGACCCGCCCAAATACTCCACGACCTCCAAATCTGCCAGCGCATTGACAATATTATACATCGTAGGCAAATCTTCCCAACGCGCGCGGTTCCACGTAATACATCCATCGCCGATCAGGTGCTCTTCAACCTTTCGGTGCCCCCCCTTCGCAGGCGTAATAACCGGATAGGCAATATCCTCCTTACCCCATACGCCCGTTCGCGGCATATACTTATAGTGAAGTGTCCCATCGACTTTCGCGCCACCGCCCTTCGCAGGCGTCGGATCTTCGGATTTTGGCCTCAGATTCGTCACCGAAATATCCAGAAAATTGAACCCCAACCAACCCGCAACAGCCTGCGCCTCACTGCTCGTAATACGCGGCTCAGGCATCTCGCAATAGATCTTCGAAAACCCGAGTTCCTCGCGCCCGGTAATAATCGGATCACACAAATTCTCCCAGAGCACGGACAGAAAAGGCCCGCGAACATGGTCTCTCGCCCCCTTAAACACCGCCGGAAAAGAAACACCCAGAATATTGTAACCGCGCCCTGCCAGCCATTCAATTTCCTTCATATAATTGGCATACACCGACACAACAGGCTCCCCGCCGAGTTCAAAACACTCGGGCAAAAGCGCCTTGAGTTGCTCCGCATTTGAAAGAAACGACACCGAAATCGAAGTACTCTTCGGATTATCCACACATTCAAATTTGCGACCATCTGGCCCCTGGCGAGGACCCATAAGCGGGCCGAAATGCGTGGGCATGCGATACATCTTGCCGGGTTGAAATTTATAAGCCATAAAAACTCCTTTTTTGTGTTTTTACCTACTCCTCATTCAAATTATCAACCATAGACAGCGGCGACCCTGCGAAAAGCCCGGCATCCACGGGCAAAACCACGCCCGAAATCCAGCGCGACTCATCACTGCCCAAAAACACGGCAGCCCAGGCAATATCCCACGCATTCCCCTCTGTACCCAGCGGCGCAATTTTGCGGCGGCGCTCTCGTATCTCCTCGGAAATATGACGCACAAAAGTCGTGTGAAGATGCCCGGGCGCAATGCTATTCACGCGCACATTTTCGCGCCCGTGGTGAACCGCAGCCAGCCGCGTCAGCGCGATAATCCCCCCCTTGGTAATCCCATAGGGGACATTGCGCGAATTGCCAGCGCGCATACCGTCAATAGACGAAATATTAATAACAGAACCGCCGCCGGAAGCCGCCATCTCGGGAATCGCGTACTTACACAAAAAAACCATACTCTTAAGCCCCACATCCATCACGCGATCCCAGTTCTCCTCATCGATCTCCGTCACCATGCCAGCCCCATAACTCCCCACATTATTAAACAGAATATCCAACTTCCCATAATGTTCAATCGCCGCTTCCACAATCTTCCGACACTGATCCGTCTTTGAAACATCGGCCAAAACAATCGCTGCCTCTCCACCCTCTGCCCGAATCTCCGATAGGGTCCTCTCCGCATTTCCCTCATCGATATCCGCCAGAATAACCTTCGCACCCTCGCGAGCAAAAAGCACCGCAGTCGCACTCCCCACACCTCGCAATTCCCGATCTTCAACCTCGCGCGTACCCGCACCCGTAACAATAGCGACCTTGTCTTTCAAACGATCCATAAAAACTCCTCTATGGCTATCAGCAATTCGCCTCTAAATACTCATCTCACTATCCCAAAAATTGTCAAGCAGACCTACCCCTATCTATCCAACACCTTCTCTCGAAACTGCTCGTACGCATCATATATGTCCTCTGGATCTGGAACAACCGGCATTGCGCGAATCCGACCATGTGCATACCAGTTCCGAAAGCTAAAGTACCCCTTGACTACCGAACATATCCTCCGAAATTCCTCATCAATACTGTGAAAACAGTCGCGTAATTTGTCGAATATCCGATCAAGTGGCATCCGGCTACACGCCTGAGCAGCACGTTTGCTAATTTGACGAGTCTCCCTGCGATATTCCAAACATAAATCGCGATACGCTCGGCTAACTGTATCGCGCTTTCTACTTTCGAGAGAGTTGAGAAAATCTTCTCGAAGGTCTGCCTCCAGAAGCGTAAGGAGCTTGAATGCATAGTCCTTGCGTATCTCCTCAAGCAGGTCTGTACGGTGTTCATCTCTTTCAACAGACGTGGGATAATCGAAATACTCGTCTCCGAGATCTTTCACACCCTGTTGGACCAAAGCGTAATCTTGAAGCAACGAATTGTAAGCAAATTCGCGCATTTTTATTCGTCCAGAAAATCAGCCAGAAATGCCTCGAAGGTTACTCTATTGAATGGCCATGTCCTGGGTTTCCCATACATTTCCTCTCTCCTGGCGAAATCCCACTTATCATCCCCTTTATGAATCAGCATTGCGAGACGTGTACCACCCGAAACCACATCAACCCGGCCTTGAGAGCCTATAACAAAATACCCGACCGGTTTAAAATTGAGAATTAGGCTGTCTAAAAAGACCAGTTGTAAGGCTGGGGCTTCGTAATCCCCAATCAACGCTTCCCGAATCGGAACGTACTCTAACTGAATTTCGAGATAATTTTCGCCTTCGAGAGGCTTCAACCACTCGGTTATCCTTGACATGAGCTTTTCGCAGTTGGAGATCCATTCCTGACGAACGGCTACATGTTCAAATTCCGATTCGGCCAGTCGCTTTCGCTTCCGCTCCAGAATCTCTTCAAGTAGTTTGCTCATATATCTCTCCTTTCCCGCAATTCTGAATCATAAGTGCCCATTGGTCAGCGTACGTTGATTGTTCCCATCTGCTGGTACATCATTCCCATCATCTCCTCAAATTTACCCATCGCTGATATTTATCGTGATCAAATCGCTCGCGCAGTGGATCGAGATGCGTCTCGATCAAATCCTGGCGAACCGACTCAAGCTCCGCATCTTCCACCAGATTATTCAACTCATCCGGATCGGCTTCCACATCATACAATTCAACAGGCCTCTCCGAAACCGATTCCACCCCGAGCTTATATCGCCCGTCAAAAACCATCGTATGCCCTAACACCTCGCTAATCACAGCATCCTTCCCTCTCTGCGCCCCCTCTGCATCGGCACCCGCTTGAACCTGTGAAACAAGAGACTGCCCATCGGTCTGCAAAGGTTCGGCATCCGCAATATCAACAACAGAAGCAACCACATCAATCACATCGGTTAACGCCCCGGTTTGCCAACCCCGCGTACCTCCCGGCGGACGCACAATCAGGGGAACGCGAACAGACGCATCGTAAAAAACGATCTTATTATACAACATATGATCGCCCAGCATCTCGCCGTGATCGGAGTTATAAATAACCCATGTATTATCCGCCAGACCAGATTCCTCAAGCGCGTCGAGCATCTCGCCAATATAGTGGTCAATAAGCGTAATCTTCGCAAAATAATTAACCATCATAATTTGCTTTTGCTCAACCGTCATACCCGACAAATTCTTACTCCTCTGCATCCGTCGAACATTCAGCGGAACGGGCTCATCCGGCGCATCCATAATACCAGCCGGCATATCCCCGGGATCGTACAAATCCCGGTACTCCTGCGGAGAATCAAACGGATCGTGGGGACCGGGACAAAGAACCTGCAAATAAAAAGGCTTATCGCCCTTGTAATCGCGAATCCAATTCGCCGCAGTGCGCCCCGTATAACTATCCAGATGCGCCTCGGTCGGCAATGGACAGGGAGGTTCCTCCCAGGGCTTAAGCGTCCCACTCTGCCAGGGAATGCGAAAATCATTGATAAATTTTCGATGCGTCCCCAACAGACCCATCTCTTCGAGATAATCGGTATAAGGCGAACTGTGTCTTCCCGAAGCAATCGGACCGTGAAGCTCGTGCGGATCGTCAAACCCCCACGCATTGAGCACATCGACGCGATCTCTGCTATGCGAAGCCGGAACCCCGCCGTGAAGATAGAGATGTGACTTCCCGATCAAAGCCGTGTGATAACCCGCATCGCGCACCTGACGCACATGGCTGGGACCTTCACAATCGGCATCCTGGTCATTTGCCCACAGCCCGTGCTCGCGGGGATACAGACCGCTCATCATAGACGCGCGAGACGGCATACACAGCGGACAATTGGTATAGCACTGCGTATAAGTAACACTCTCAGACGCGAGGCGGTCCAGATTCGGCGTCTTAACCACCGGATGCCCAACACAGCCCATCGCATCACCGCGATGCTGGTCGGAAAAGATATAGAGAATATTGGGTTGATCAGCCATAAAAACTCCCTTGCGAATCAACGAATCAACGAATCAACGAACCCCGCTCATCCCCCAAAATCAGTGTGTATCGCCATTCGTCTATTCGTCTATTCGTCTATTCGTCTATTCGTCATCGCGACCCTGCGCCCTCTCGACATCAGCGCCGCCTCATAAACCTTCATAACAGACAGCGCGAACTCCAGGGACCCGACCTCTGCCGTCTTATCTTCCAGAACACAATCGCAGAAATAGCGCATCTCATTGTAAAAGCCCTGCGTAAAAAGCGCCTTATTCTCAAGGGTCCCCAGCGTGTCTTGAGGCTCCCATGAGATCGCACCAGAATCCAAACCCGTGGGAATATAACTTCTCGTACTTGAATAATTAAAAGGAATACCGCGTTCCAGAGTCACGCGAAGATCTTTATCAATCGCCACATGCTGCTTCCCCCAAAATGCATACCGCTCGCATCCGCGACGCGCGGAAACCAGATTAAAAGACCCCACGACACCGCTCGCAAATTCGAGAATACACACACCACCACCCTGATCGCTTCTATGCATAGTCACAGCCGAAACATCTCCTCCAACAGCGAGAAGCAGCGAAAGCGGATGACAGCCATTCTTCAGCCAGTTGGGCGCTTCGCGCGCTCTGAGCACCTGCTCCCCATCCTCGGGAATCGTCATCGGATACTCTGCGGAAAGTCCCCTGAGCGGACCGCAATCCTCTGTCCCCATCAACTCAATCACCTTCCGGGTCGCCGGCATAAATGCCTTCTTAAAACCCACAACAACCACGCGATCCCCGCGATGGCGCATCATCGTTTCCACCTCGGAAGCCAGCGTAGCAGGCGGCTTCTCCATCCACACATGCAGCCCGGCATCCAAAGCCTCGCACGCCAGCTCTGGATGTGCTTCCGGAGACACACAGATAAAAACGCAATCCAAATCCTCACCCGCGTACATATCCGCAGTGCTGGCATAACAAGCACCCACGCCGTATTCCTCCGCCGTCGCCTTCGCGAGATCCAGCCTCAAATCGCAAAAAGCCTTAAGTCTCACCGGAAGATAATGCATCGCAGGCAGAATATTCCTGTAGCAATGTGACCCGATGCCAACAACGCCGACATTCAGCCGACTTTCGAACTCTCTCTGATAACTCATAGCTATTATCTGGCAAAACTGGAGCGCATTTTAACACCCCATCTGCCATCCTCATACGTCAAAACATAAAGTGAATCGTGAGCCGCAATCACCGAACCGTCTTCGCGGTAGCGGGTAAATTGCGTATCAACGTGAATCTTCTCATCCGAACAATGGACGATCTCGCGCCGGGTCCAAACACTGTGGTGCCAGCCCATATTGCCCAACCCCGTCCTCACACGCGCGATAAACTCATCGTCCATATCCGCTTTTTCCCATCGGTGCATGATTCCCGAAGCCAGGCGAAAATGTGGAAAATGCATCGTCGCTTTCCACGCCTGCAGATCCAGCGCATTAAAACCGGCCATCCACGCATCCAGCACGGGAATCGCCCGTTCTCTCGCCTGTGCAACTGCCTCTTCTGATGGCATAAACCCTCCCTGGACGAATCAGCGAATCAGCGAATCAACGAATCAACGACGGAGTTTGTAACAACTTAGGGCGGTTGGGTGGGGTTCGTCTATTCGTCTATTCGTCTATTCGTCTAATGTGGCAAATAATATTCGTGAAGTTGCTCTTTCGCTATGCCCTTTGCGATCAGACCATCAACATAATCGCTATCATAACCCAACTCCCCGAGAATCTCCCTCGTATGCGCTCCCTGTTTGGGACAAGCGTAAAGCAATTGAACAGGCGCATTCTTCAAACGCACATAAGCGGGCGGCGCGAGATCGACAGCACTGCCAACCGGATGATCCGTAAAACGAACAATAGAAATGGAGTGCCCATCGTCCCAGGCGTCCAAATTCTCGTCACACACCTCGTGCAAAAACATCTCGCGAATATCTTCCAGCGAATCAATGCGGTGCCCTGCCAGACCCACCTCGTTAAAAACCTTAACCCAATGACCCACATCGCGTTTTTTGATCTCACCCTCTAAAAACTCGCCCGCATCTTCATCGGGTGTATTCTCCAACCCCGCAACACACCTCAACTTACCCATCTCATGCGCCAACCCACCCAGAAAAACCCAGCCATCTCGCGCGCGGTACATGCGGTGAAGCGCGTGTTCACCAACGGCATCCTGTCCCGCTGGCTCATCGCCCGAACACCCGGCCTCGCAAGCATACATAAAAGGCGCCTGCACGAGTTGCCCTCCCTGCGCGAGCGAAGTCGTCACAAAATCGCCACCATCGGGCACGCCACTGCGCCTGCGCTTGAGCAACGCCAGCACCGCGCCATAAGTAGCCGAATATCCCGTAATATAATCGATACACGACGCCCAACCGTGCAACACCGGCCTATTCCCCTCGCCACCATAGCGCATCTGTATCCCCGTCGATCCCTGAAGCAAAGGATCAAAACCCGGGCGATTCATCCACGGACCCGGGCGCGGGCCATTAAACGCCGTCAAATTGAGATACACAATATCGGGTTTACGCCGCTTAACAGCATCGTAATCAATACCCAAACTCTGCGCAACCCCGGGCCGGAAATTGTGAACAATAACATCGGCCGTCTCAACCAACTTCATAAAAGCCGCCCTGCCAGCCTCGTCTTTCAAATTCAAAATCACACTGCGCTTCCCGGGACTAACTTCCAGAGGAAACCAACTGGAAATACGCGGACCAAAATAAGGCTCCGGCGGATCAATCTTAATAACCTCCGCACCGTATTCCGCCAGCGTACGCGCACTGGCTGGTCCCGCGAGCACATTGGACAAATCCAAAACGCGAATACCTTCCAAAATGGGTTTTGCTGGCGAAGTAGCCTCTGTGGATTTGGATTCACCGCCACCTGCAAAAGATCCATCTGCGTTCATCTGCGTCATCTGCGGATCCGCTTCTAACGGCCTCGATGGCCTGGGAATCGCGCATTCATCCGGCGTCTTGGCAAGCCACGTCTGCACCCCGAGTTGCCGCATCGGACCATACTCGGGATCGTCAACCACAACCGTCAAAGCCGCTTCCTCGGTCTCGGATTTGTGCAACCACGCCTGTGCCGTGCGCTGAATCGTACACGGCACCCCAGCAGCCGTCAAAACATCAACCCAGTGTTGTGCGGGTTCACTCGCCAGCACACTTTCAATTTTCTCGCGCGCTTTGAGATTCCATTCACGGGACAAATGGGATGAATCGGGAATATTATTCGTCAAATGGAGATTCTCATAAACCGGCACATCGACCATACCCTCCGCAATCAAATCATCGTACACCTCCAGCGCCTTGACCAGTGACCGGCTATTTCGAGAATGCCCAGCCGCAATAATATAAAGCCACTGCCCATCTCCCGCCCAAAACGTACCGCTAAAAGGCGACCCCGCACTACTGCGTTTTTTCTGACGACCAGCATTAGACGGCGTGCCATATCGCGCGGGTTTATCCGCCACATCCAGCATAATAACCGCCATAGCAGACATCGCCGCACCAACCAGAGAAACCTCAATCACATCTCCACGCCCGCTCTCTTCACGCGCATACAGCGCAAGCGTAACCGCGATAGCACCGTGAATCGCCCCATAAGTCGAACCCAACGGCATCGGCGTATAAACGGGCGGCAGATCCGATCTCCTACTTTGAAGATCTGTATATTGACCTATAGCCGCGCTGATAATACCTTCAAATGCGCGAATGGACGCTCTTTCATCCGTCGAAGCAAACCCCGGCAAAGAGAGATAAACCAACCCCGGATTCAGCGCCGTCATCTCTTCTGCCCCCAAACCCAATCGCTGCATAACACCCGGGCGAAAATTTTCAATAACCACATCTGCAGAACGGATTAACTTCACCGCAGTCGCGAGATCATCTGCATCTTTCAGATCGAGCGCGATGCGCTGTTTGCCCCGATTAAAAACGCCATTTGCCGGCGTATCCCAATCCGGTTTGCCCGGCCGATCCACCTTAATCACCTCGGCACCCTGATCTGCGAGCAACATCCCCGCCAAAGGCCCGGCAATATAATGACCGAAGTCGATAACGCGGATCCCGGTCAACGGTGCTTGTTTATCGCGTTCTGGATTCATCAACTATCTCCTCACATCAAGTTCTCTGATGACTCATTAACTGGTGTTACGCATAGATGCGCCTGTCATTCTGATTTCATAAGATGACAAGATATAGCGTTGCTGCGTAAGGTCAAATATATTTAAATACCGACCTGTCTGTTAGATGCACAGGCTGATGGCAAAACCATATTGATCGATGTGCATACCAGCATGGAGAGTAAACAATCGCGGTTTTAATCCCTGTCGAAAACATTAGCAGTATAAACCAAAAAACCACGCCCAAAGGACGTGGTTTTTTACTTGATAGACTTGACCCGTTTTAGTCGATAACAGAATTAAACCCACTGGTCGAGACAAAAGCCGGGGAGGTCATTTATCTACAATCCGAAAATAGACGTATTTCCTATCCGTCTGATCTGTCTGTTTGTCCTTTGCCAATACCGTCAATTGATAAATCCCCGATGGCACCTGGTTCACATCAATCTGCAAATACGTAAAATCATCTTCTCGATTGCCTTCGTAATCCGCTGTCACGGTGCGCGTCAAATCGCCATCTTGTGATCGCTCAATCTTCAAGCCCTCAGCGGCAATGTGATGGACTTGACCACCACTCGTGTAAACCCTCGTCTCTCCCCACATATCGCTATCGGGAAATACGCTGCTGCTCATCTCACTATCCTCTGACCGACTGGCCTGCAACTCCTCGGCAACTATATGATCTATTTGTCCACTCTGCAGATCAATCTCTGTTTTACCCATCGTCTCAATCAGATCTTGAGACGCGAATAAGGCTGGAGATAGTGTATCCACCTCTGGCTTGCCAATGGTGTAGGATATCTCATACTGCGTACTGCCAAAATCGTTGCGCTGGAGATCATACAGTTCCAGATAGATAAAGACCGGTTCAGATGGTGAAAATGTGCGGACGGGATTGGGGGTAATGAGCAGATCGTCACGGCTTTCTGGCAATGCTTTCTTCGTTTGAATATCGCTGCCGACGAGCAGATCGCTCAGATGAAAGGTCTCATCATCATAGACATACTGCTTCTCATCGCGTGCTATACCAATGAGCCCAGATGTCTGATCCATAAATTCTACTGAAAAATGATAGCGTCCCTGGGGTACAGACACCTGGCGCGAGACCAACAGGTGATCGTTGCGATGTCGTGCAGCGGCGTTTTGTGCAGGTTTCTGTGGCGGTAATGCGAAGGTCCTGGATAGACGATCATTATACATATCATTCCACTGTTCATCAAAGAAGAAAACCCCATCCCAAAAACGCACCTTGCCTGTTTCAAAATTTTCTGTTAATCGATCTTTTGGAATCATATAGCTGAGTTCGACGCGCACGCTGTCTCGTTCTTCAAAGGCGGCGACCTGATGGGGAAGGGTGTATTTGCGATCGAGGTAAGGATCGACAAACCGTTGCTCTGTTTTTTTGAATACATGATATGAGGCTTCCCGAAGTGTACGAGGCACAGGAGCAAAGGCTCGTCTCAGCACAAATTTAGGATCCCTATCCGCGATCACCCCAAACTCAGGAAGCTTAGCCCCGAAGTCGTATTGACGGAAAACACTTGCTCCTACAGGTAGGCGCTGGTTGACACCATACCATGAACCGCCGCAAAAATACCAGCTATCATCCGTAGTACCACAAAATTGGAACTGAAAGTCTTCGTAATACCAGAACTCCATCATCGCAGCATCCAGGACTTCTTCAGAATCCCATGTCCCTTTATTGGTTGTCACGCGACGTCTATATCTTCCAAATTTGATATAGGTCTTCCCCATATCCGTCTGCCAGCCTTCAACATCATCGGAAAACCGCCTGAACCGCAAATTCGCATACGCTATGCGACCAAAGTGCTCCATTTTTCTTTCGTTAAAATCAGACAAATAGAGCGGGTCCTGGCGCTTCCAAAACATCTCGCGTTCCAATAACTCATCAATTGTCTGCGTCGTATCGCGGGATGCATGCTCTTCTTTGGTCACAAGCAGGTCAATTGATTCGAGCAACTCACGTTCTTCAACACTCATCAAGTCAAGGGCGCGTTGATAGTATTCATGCGAGTCATCAAATTCGCCAATCTGATAAGCGGCAAAATAGCAGTGCATTTTTGTCATCTGGATATTGTGCGTAAAAGTCTTGCATCAAGGTTTGAAACGCATGCCAGTTCTCATCTTCAAAGTAGAGGATGCCCAAAAAATAATAAGGTTGCTGGTTGGTTCCATCCAATTCGATGCTTTTTCGCAGGACCTGGATTGCTTCTTGTTTGGCTTCCTCGGCAAAGATTTTGAAATCTTTTATCCTGGACCGCATTGCCATTCCCTTGAAATCTCTGAATATACTGGACCTCATTTCCATCTCTTTAAATGGTGCTCTTCTATCTTTCTGTGATAGAAAATCATGCACCAAGAACATACCCAGACTATTGAGGACATCTGTATTTTCCGGATGCTTTTTCATCACGTCTTTGAATTGGTCCAATGCCCGAAATCGAAAGCCTTGATGCCACCAAATTTTTCCGCGTGTCAGCCGATACTCCGCGTTGTTTGGGTCAATCATAATCGCTTTGAGAATCATTTGGGCAGCACGCTGTCGATCATTCACGGTATTGGCTTGTAAATACAGGTTAGCCAATGCGTTGTATGCAGGCGCATAATTTTTGTCTTTAGAAATAATCTCCTCGAAAGCCTGGATGCATTTCTCCCTACTTACCAGACCAACTTGCTCCATTGCATTCTGAAACAGTGTGTCTATTGTGGCTTCTCCTCTGGATGAGCCAGCACTAAATATGCAAAACAGCAGTATAAAACCTGTATAAATCACTGATCCCGCTTTCATGTTTTCCTCCTTATCTATTGTGAATATGTAAAAGCATGAGACGCTACCCCACAACTTCTGTTTTTACTCCGTCCGCAAGGCATCCACCGGATTTGTCCGTGCGGCTTTGAGTGCCTGATAAGTCATGGTCATAAGTGCGAGCAAGAGCGCGAGGATACCCCCTATGAGAAAATACACAGGGTGCAGATTGATGCGATAGGCAAAGTCCTGCAACCATCTGCCTGCAAACAGATAGACTATTGGACTGGCGATTACACAGGCGATAATTACGAGTCTGACAAATTCTTTGGATAACAGATTGAAGATACTGAATATTGATGCGCCCAGGACTTTCCGAATGCCAATTTCTTTTGTTTTTTGTTCTGCGCGAAACGATATCAGACCCAGTAACCCCAGGCAGGCTACGAAGATTGTCAGTCCAGAAAACACCGCCAACGCATTTCCCGTGCGGATTTCATTTTCGTAACGCACATGTGTCAGGTCATCATTTAAGAACCAGAAAGTGAAAGGGATTTGAGGTAAAAACTCATGCCATGTTTTCTCTATAAAAGTGAGTGTTTCCGATATGTTCTGTGTGCCCAGTTTGAGGTAGAGGTGTTTGGATACTCCCGTAAAAAGTCTGAATACAACGGGCCGAATGGCATTGTGCAATGTCTGAATGTGAAAATCTTTCATCACACCTACTACATATCCCTCGGGTCCATTTTTTTCTTTAAAACGCCTGCCAATTGGATCATCCCATCCGAGATGTCTTACGGCTGTTTCATTTAAGATAAATGGTCGGCCTTTTTCTCGATATGCTCGCACTAATTCTCGATATTCTTCCAAATCCTGAATACTTTCTATTCCTTCTGGTAGTCTTGGTGGTTCTGGTGCCATACGGCCTGCCACGAGTTCGATGTTGAAGAAGTCCAGATAATCTTTATCGATATCAAACAGACCCATCTGCCAATCGGCGTCATCGGCTCGAAACGTATCGGTCGTGATGTACCCGCCTTGTGGGAAACGCGTAGCTGTTGCTTTTAAAATATTTGGGTGTTCCATGAACACCTCTTTTACCGTGGGAATGCGCCGTCTCAGATCTTCTGAACTACCGTGATGCAATTGCCGAGAATAGATGAAAATCGGTATGCCAACCACGAGTTCTTTGTCAAATCCGAGATCTTTATTTCGGATATACGCCAGTTGTTCTTGTACGACAACAGTGCCTGTGATAAAAGCAATTGAAATTGCAAATTGGAAGATCACGAGTGCTTTTCGCAGCCCAACGTGTTTAGATCCCGGTATCCAATCCCCTTTCATTACCTGCGTGGGCAAAAAGGATGAAAGTACAAATGCGGGATAACTTCCCGCGAATACACCAACGCCCAGTCCAAACCCGACCAATCCGATCATCCACCACAAATTTTCAGTTCTGTGCAATATCAAATCTCGTTGAATAAAACCATTGAACCACGGCAGGGCCAGTTCGACTAAGGCGAGTGCTAATATCATTGCAGCGAGAGCCACCAGTACTGATTCGCCCAAAAATTGTCCGATCAGTTGTTGGCGAGATGCACCCACCACTTTTCGCAATCCCACCTCGCGTGCTCTGGTGGATGAGCGCGCCGTTGAGAGATTCATAAAATTCACACAGGCGAGCATGAGAATAAAACCCGCCACGAGGCCAAAGGCATACACCTGCTTGATATCGCCAGATCCCACAAACTGACGCCCCAAATCTCGATGGCCATAAAGATGCACGCGCGTGAGAGGTTGCACTATGTACCGGGTCGTTTGGCGCACCTCATCTCCCATATATCGCGCTATCAAATCGGGCAATTTCTGCTGTAGTGCACGATGGTCGTATCCCTCTGGCAATAAGACATACGTCAGAAAGGGACGGTAAGCACCCGTGGGTTGCCATATAGGCCACATGTCTGCCAACGCCCCCCTTGGCGTGGCGGTCAGACAATCAAAATAAAAGGTCGAATTGGGCGGAAAGTCGCGTACAACACCCGTCACAAAGTATGTCACCGTGCCACTCAGTTCCTGGTGATCTACTTGCAGTGTTTTTCCAATGGGATTCTGATCCTGAAAGAACTTGTGTGCCATTGATTCCGTCAGCACTATTGAACCCGGCTGAGTCAACGCCGTGCCTGGATCACCGATTACAAACGGAATTGTAAATACATTGAAAATTTCGCGATCTGCCACGCACACGTCTTGCTGAAAAAAGCGGTCGTCGGTTTTGACCCATGAGGTGAGCTGTTGTGTGCGGATGGCTTCCTGCACTTCGGGGAAATCGCGCTTTAATGCCGGTGCCAGTGCGCCAGATGCACGCGGACTGACCAATGTCGTATTTTCCATTGAGACTGTACGGAAGACGCGATAGATGCGGGTTGCATTGGCATGATGTCGGTCGTAGCTAAACTCGTATTGAATGTAGAGGCCGATCAAAATGACAGACGCCATTCCGATTGCCAGGCCCAGAATATTAATCGCTGTCAATCCCCTGTTTTTTAACAGGGTGCGAATGGTGGCTATAAGATAGCTGCGAAACATATCGATCTCCTGATGCCGTTTTCTACTATTCTACAACGCGAAAATAGACGTATTTCCTATCCGTCTGCTCAGTCCGCTTGTCCCTCGCCAATACCGTCAATTGATAAATTCCCGATGGCACCTGGTTCACATCAATCTGCAAATACGTGAAATCATCTTCTCGATTGCCTTCGTAATTCGCTGTCACGGTGCGCGTCAAATCGCCACCTTTTGATCGCTCGATCTTCAAGTCCTCAGCAGCGATATGATGAACCTGTCCGCCACTCGTATAAACCCTCGTCTCACCCCATATATCGCCATCGGGAAATACGCTATCGAACACATCGTCATCCTGTGATTGTCCGGTCTGCAACTCCTCGGCGGCAATTTGGTCTGCTTGTTCACTCCGAAGATCTATCTCTGTTTTACCCATCGTAGATATCAGACTTTGAGAGGCGAACAAGGTCGGAGATAATGTATCTACCTCTGGCTTGCCGATGGTGTAAGAAATTTCATATTGCGTGCTGCCAAAATAGTCGCGTTGGAGATCATACATTTCCAGATAAATAAAAACTGGTTCAGATGGTGAAAATGTGCGAACTGGATTGGGGATGATATGCAGATCATCACGGCTTTCTGGCAATGCTTCCTTCGCTTGAATATCGCTGCCGACGAGCAGATCACTCAGATGAAAGGTCTCATCGTCATAGACATACTGCTTCTCATCGCGTGCCACACCAATGAGACCGGATGTTTGATCCATAAATTCTACTGAAAAATGATAGCGTCCCTGGGGTACAGACAATGTGCGGGAGATCAACAGGTGATCGTTGCGATGTCGTGCAGCGGCATTTGAGGCTGGCTTCTGTGATGGCAAAGTGAAGGTCCTGGATTTGCGATCGTTATACATATCATTCCACTGCTGATCAAAGAAGAACACCCCATCCCAAAAACTCACTTTGCCTGTTTCGGGATTTTCTGTTAATCGGTCTTTTGGAATCATATAGCTGAGTTCGACCCGCATACTGTCACGTTTTTCAAAGGCGACGATCTGATGGGGAAGGGTGTATTTGCGATTGAGGTAAGGATCGATAAAGCGTTGAGCTGTTTTTCGGAAGGTCTGATGTAAGGCCTCTTCCAATGTACGTGGGACAAAAAAAGACGATGATTTTCTTTTCATAAGATACGGTCGTACTCCCGCAGTATCAGCATATGCTACTAACTGCTCAAACCTAAAGGCACTCATTTCTATTGCAGGGACCATGTTTGGGGCCTTGACCGTAGCACCGCTGCAAAAATGCCAGATGTCATCCGTAGCACCACAAAATTTGAACCGAAAGTCTTCGTAATACCAGAACTCCATCATCGCAGCATCCAGGACCTCTTCAGAATCCCATGTCCCTTTATTGGCCGTCACGCGCAGTCTATATCTTCCAAATTTGGGCGATTATGTACGGTAGTGACCAAATGTTTACCTTGCACCGTGGGGGGTCACAGTGCAAGGTTCTGTTTATACTGTTTCGGCCGCGAAGTTATAGAATTTAACTGTCGCAGATATAAATGCGCCAGCAGCAACTATAACTTTGCCGATCGCAGTCAGCCATTTGGCCGTGGCTGAAAAGAATGCTATCATAGCCATCACCACCTTTCTCTTGGGGCTATTGCTATGATAGACACAATGCAACGATGTGTCGAGCAAAAAGTTTCATTTGGTCACTATTCTACTCAGTGTGCGAGATGCAGAGGCGCCCCGTTATTTGGTGTAACGGTTTGTTCCTTCTCTAGCGCTCTTTACAGGGACCATGCATTCAGAAATTCCCCTGCTTTGACATCTCGCACACTTTGGTCACTATTCTGCACAATTAACGTATGAGCACTTAGGAATTGTTATGCCCCGCCTCCACATAGAGAGGCGGGGCATTTTTTTTGAGGTAATACATGGATGAAAAAAACAAAAAACATTGTTCCGATTTTGATTTAACGTTGCACAACAACATAGGCCGAGAGGATGTTACGAACTGCGAACAACCTCAAGAAACCGGGATAAGATCTCAGCAACGAGTTGACTATCTGAAGCAATTGGATACTCTAAATCACCTCTCTGAAGATTGTTAATCGAAATCGTCAGGCGATGCTCAATCTGAGCCCGAGTCGTCTCGTCAACGGATTTAATAAGAACAAAAACAAAGGTTGACAAAGCATCCATCGTGGCGATGTTAATGTCTGGATCCCTCACATCTTACTCCTTCTCTTCGCGTAGAGCACCCTTATGGCTCCGCCTCTTCGTCGCCACGTAAAGGGAAGGAGCAAGACCTTGCACATCTTGCTGCGCACTGTGCGCACAATATACGGCGTGCGTGGCTTACTGTCGAGCACTTTTCAAGAGGAGAAATCATGGCGGAATGTACACGGACGATATTGAAAGCCTTGCGTGCTACTTGCAAGAGCCTGAAGGACAAGTATTCCGATGAGTATGTTGACATTGATAAGTTCATTGAGTACCATTGCGAGGAGCCCGAGACAATGGGTATGATTCGTCAGCAATGCATCGCGTGGGACGCACCGGATTTTTGGCAAGCCGAACCCCGTGTTGATCTGGCTCTTGTGGGCCTCAACAACCTCATCCATGCGATAGAAACCGAAGGTGTGCGAGGAACACCAATGAAACTGACACGAAAAAAGATTGAGAGGGGAATGTATAAATTGGTCAGTGATTGCCCAGGGGAATGGCGTTATGGTTTCGCTGCGACCAATATAGAATCCGCACGGTTTGATTCTGTGGTGTACAGGATGTGGGAAGCGCACATTCGAGATGGTCACGATGACGAATTAATTGAGGACCTTGGGGTATTCCCACGCCTTAAAGATGCAGTATGGGCAATTGAGTGTGCATTAGTACATGAGAAAACCCCAAAAGATTACGAAGTATTGAAAAGGGTTGCGAAATCCCCTCTTTTTACTTGAAAGGAATACTATTTCCGGTCCCCTTTTGGTACGCGATAATAAGTAACATTGGGGTCCTGTTTGAAGACGGGTTGATACCACTGATGTTTCTTATCCATGTGGTGAAGATGCCGCTCAACACTTTTTCTGCATTGAGAGATCGTCTTTCTATTGGGACGACCGCGAGCAAGTTTTCTCACGCGCGCCGTTTCACCAGACAATTTATCATAGTGCAAAGACATCATTTACTCATCCAATTAAAGATCTTCTTTAAAAAGAACTTCAGTGCATCAGGCCAAAGCATCGCGCCATTGGTCGGACTTCGAGGAGGCCACTTCCAATCCCCGCCATCATACCCACCTTGCAGATACAAAAACTCGTGTACCCATATTCTATTATAATTATTATCCGTGAAATGCCACTTATAATCATCGGTGTTCGGGATAGGGCACACATTATCCAAAAGACGCTCAACCCTCAGTGCGATTGGTGTCCAATCCGGGTAGGAAAAACCCCATATATCTTTCAACTCATAGTAATCTAAATGGTCAGCCTTTGGCTGGAGATTAATGACGATTGCGTATTCATAGGGGTTGTGGTTAAGCGCAAGCAAGTCACATGCGCTCAAATGCCACTTCAACGGAGTATTTCGCCCCTCATCCCTATGCTGTTGCCAACAGTTTGTTGCTGTTAAGGCGCTATAAATCAGCCCATTTTGATAGCCAGCAAGAGCAATCACTTCTTCGTGTTCATATACGAACCCCGCACCAGTAGGCGTTTTTCTGAATATGTGGAATGACATATTACATCACCTTTCAAATTATCGCACTGCCTTAATCATGTCTTTGAGAAAATGAATCACTATTGCCCTTTCTTGGGACGTTAAGGTTACTTTTTCCGGTTCGCCCCTACTCAGGAGAAAGATTTTGCCATGCAAGTTTCGGCTTAACCTGTTCTTTGTCTCGTTGTCAAGGGAATCTATCAATATCTCTATCATGGTTGACACGCAAAACATTAACTCTTTGTTATCCAGGGTTATGTTCATTTTACTTCGTTCCTTCGATTGGTGGTGGTGCTTCAGGTATATGTCGTTGGATGGATTGCAGTGTCTCTCCGTTCCGGCGCAGATGTGCCTCTAATTGCGCCCACTCTGCCCGCATCTCCTTCAAGGCTTTTTCCACATCAAAGAGCATAGCCATGCCTCCTTTTTGTGTTGCACAGAGGCCATGTTTTCCTTATCTTGTTTAGGCACTGTGCAACGATTATGATTTGGGCCCGCCTTCGCCAAAAGGCGGGCTTCTCTTTGTGCTCTTTGCACACCTTAACGGTATGAAATTGTCTCTACATTGTCAAGCAACCAACTCACAATACCAGTCATCCACTAGATATAGGAGTGATAAGTGTTTGTTTTATTATATGTTTTTTTCTTTGTTGTTTCCCTATTCTTTTTACGTCTAATTATCCAAAAGATTACTGCCCATCCTATGACCGTTGAAATTAGATCCATTGGTGAGGGGGCAACTTTTGTTCAAGTAGGAGCGCAGGTTAGTTCTCGGTTATGGGGTGGGGGAGATCCTTTGTGGCGATGTATCCAAAGAGATAAATGGAAGGGTTTACTCGTTGAACCAAACCCAAGCGCAATGAAACGGCTCAGAAGGAAATATAGGAAGAGATCCGATATATTTTTTGAGGAGTGTGCGGTGGTAAAAAATAAGGAGGGAGATACGGCTCCGTTCTATACAACCCGTTTCCCATTGTCGTGGTTTGATCCCTGCCCTTCCTCTTCTCTTTCGAGGGCACATTTTAAGAAAAGGACTTGGTATTCGGATAAGATGGTAACGATAGAGGTGAAGGTAAAAACCCTAACCGAACTCTTAAACGCTTATCGGGATAAATTTAGCCATATAGATCTACTCGTTTTAGACATTGAAGGTCTGGAATCCTGTATAATATGTTCAACCGATTGGAATGAACTCAATGAAATAAAACCGAAATATATCCTATATGAGTATTTCCACCATTCCTCGGCTGAACAAAAGGAAATGCTAAAAACGCTTTTATCCTGCGGTTATATCTACATAGCCCGTATAATTCATAAAAAAGGTAGTTTCCCTATTCAAGTCATTGTAT
>JAPPIE010000398.1:5420-22910 GCA_028874765.1 Gemmatimonadota bacterium | reverse complement strand
CGAACGGGATAACCGCGGCAATCCGCTCTTGAAGCCCTGATCCCCTAATCAATGGGTTGAAAATAGCACATCCCTATTATTTGCGGTGTGAATTCAGATCAAAATTCTTTCTTACTCTGACGCTGCTGGCAACGAGCGGGTGCGTTGATCAATGGTCTGGGGCGCATCGAGTTCATTGTCTCCAACGTCCAACTCCTGGAGCCGATTTACAGAGGGCAAGATCCGGCGCTCCAGTGAACCAATGGACTGATTATAACTCTCATAAGACTGAGGGAGAATCTTCTCCCTATATCTTTTAAGCCCCTTTCCCATACGTCTCTATGCGAGACGCCACGCGGCGTTTCTCTCAGCTTGAGATAATATTTAAACCTTCTTGCAGTTATCAACAGATGAGCAAGACGCAACGGATCACATGCCCCATACGTCTATCTCAACACCACCTTCAGACGCACGGCGACGGTGGAACACCTTATCCTCCCAACGCCTGCCTGCGCGACGGTCAAAAATCACCAGATGACCCGCCTCTGCAGCGCACCGATCCATGTACTCCGCTGTCTGTTCCAGCCCCTCGGCAATGGTCTGCTCCAGACTCTTGTGGAGCAATTTACACTCAATCACAATCTTGCGCGTCTGATCGCCCTGCGGCCAGACGATCAACAAATCCGTACGCATCCGACCAAGGCCATACTCTCGCTCAATGCGTCCACCGCTGTTCACAACGCGCTGGAGAAATGCTTGCAACAACAACTGTGGCCCCGCCTCCTGATATTGAAACCGCGTCACCCAATGCTCTGAATGTTCGCGGAAAAAGGTCTGAAACTCGGTCAGCAGTGCAACCACGTCCAGGTTGCCATCAGCAGTGACATACCAGGCTGTTTCCTGCTCAAACTCCTCCTGGATCACCCACGTCAGTTCGCGGGGAACGACCTCGGCGTAGATGGGATTGGCGATACGCACGGGACGCTCCTGAGCCACCAGGCCGAGATCGCGCACATACTCCAGGTCGCGGTCAATAAAGCGGCGTTCCTCACCTCCGCTCAGTAGCGGCTCAACGACACGCCGCACGCGGTCTTCCTTTAGCTTGTCGGCTAACTGATCGAGGTGTATCTCCCGGCGCAGGATGAGTTGCTCGCGGGCGTCGTATATCGCCTCGGCTGTGATGGGCTGGCTGCGATCCTGCCCGGTCTCGTTTTTAAAGCAAGCTTCATAAGCCAATGCGTTCACCAGCCAGGGTTGTCCCTGGGTCTGTGTCCAGATTGTCTCCATTGCCTTGCAACAGCCTGGCCATTAAGATATCTAAACAAAGATAAAAGGGATAACAAAACAAGCCAAATACCGGGATTGACACGCTAAAGGTGGGAAACTTTCAATGTCTCTGTCAGATACCTGCAGTTGATCTCAATTTTGTTGTCAACTGAACCTTCGCCTTCGTTTGGACGCGGGGGATCGAGATCGAGCGTGATCCATCCATCGTAGCCTCGCGCATTCAGCATGGCCCAAATCGCAGGGTGATCGACGCCGCCGGACCCCAGATCTTTGTACAGAATCTCCTCCGCGTGCATCTCCTTCGTCGGTGTCGGGCCAGTATAACCGCGATACGACGCCTTCGAATCCTTCCAGTGGACAGCGGCCAGTCGGTCGTAATAATCGTCGATGAGCTGAACGGGATCGCCACCTCCGAGATTGAGCTGTGCGGTATCGGGAATCCAGGATACGACATCTGGATCGGTCTGATCGAGAAGGGCGCGAACTTCCTCCGGCCGCTCGATCGGCCCCCAGATATGCGGGTGTGGCGCGATCGTCACACCCATCTCAAGCGTTCGCTTGCCGAGTTCGGACACAGTCTCCGAGATCGCTTTGATATCATCCGCAGTTGTTCCATTCTGCGGGCGGCTCCCCATGTTGATCTTGAAGTGCGTACAGCCGAAGACCTTCAGAAAATCGCGGCAGAAAGCGACGTGGTCGGCGATTGTTTCGCGACGCTTTGACCGATTGATAAATTCCACCGACTGACCAGGCCCGCCGTTCGAAGCGGTAATGAGCCGAATACCGCGCTCGTCGAGGAGGGCCTTCAGCGCTTGTGGGTCGTCGAGCCAGGCGATCAGGCCACTGCGGTAAGGTTCGACGCCCGGCAGACCGTGCCTGGCAATCAGTTCCGCGGATTCAGTAGTAAAGGCTCCAAAAATGGCACCGCCCATAGCAAAGTGAATATTTGATGACACGATGATCTCCCGTTTGGTGATGTTGTGTATCTGGGGCACTTCCCTGTATCGGATTCACCCCCAAACCCCCGTCGCCGTCCCCTGCACCGGAAACGCCGCCCTCAGCATAGCCACATCCTCCCGCTCTCCTACCACGACCTGCTCCACCGGCACCAACCCCAGCACCATCTTCATCATCCCATCCTGCCCGAGCGCCACCCAATCCCCTTTTCCTTCTCCCACCGTCAACCGTTCCCCATCCCACGCCAATCCAACCGTCTCTTCCCGCACGCGAAGACCGACCTCGCCCGTCGCCTGTTTCGCCGTCCGCAGCCGCGCCGTCAGTTCCGGCGCAATCGCCTCAAGCAGCCCCCTCAGACTCAGCACCTGCAGCATGTTCCCGCCTTCCGACGACTGCCAGAGCGACGGCACGAACCCGCAGCTCGAATCCCGATACAGATCGTAGAGCGACGGATCCAGCGGCAGCCGCGCCCGGACCGATTCCGCCCCCGCGATCGCTGCCTGACGCAGAACGTATCGCAGCGTTGCGCCAAGCGGTCGCGTATCACCCGGATCGCACGCCCCGTCGGAGATCGACACCGCCGACGAAAACCGCGTATAAGGCGGCGCGTTCTGCGACGCGAAAACATAGGCTCGGACCGCGCCGCCCACCTCGTACACTACCCGCCACGGGTTTCCGGCACCTTCCCCAAACGACCGCGCTGGCTCAGCCCCTGTCCGCCCCGCATTAAACGCCGCGTAAAGCGCCTCGCACGCCGCCGCATCCCAACGTCCGTCGTACGCCCGGATCCGCGCATCCTCCTCTGGCCGATCCAGATAGCTCACCGGATCGGTGAACCCGCCCCGCGACGTCAACCCCCGCAGCGCGAAGTCGATATAGCCCCGCGGAAACGGCACCCACCCGAACCGCTCGTAGAACCGCCGATACCCGCCCAACCGCGACAGGGGATACCCATCCGCCCTCAACTGCCCCACCACCATCTTCATCAACGCCGTCCCAAGCCCCTCCCCCTGACAGCTCGGCGCAATACACACCTCCCCCACATCCGCCTTGGCCACGACCGCCTGCCCCACCTGAATCTCCTCCCGCCGAACATGCGCCGCCCCGACAATCTCCCCCTCTCGCACAAGCACCCAATGCGCGTCAGTCTCCCTCGCAATTCTCTCCTTGTCGCGCTCGTACTTCTCCGACCCCGGCACCCTCTCAAACGCCTGCCCCATTACGCGAAGGACCGCCTCCACATCCCCCACCATCGCTCGCCTGAACGCAATCTCATTCATTTCTCACTGACTCCTCGGCTGATTGATTTAGAGAATATCGTGAACAGGAGTAAAGTGAATCGATTTCAGACTGGCTTCGCTCAAATCGCCTTCGAGACAGGAAACGCTGATTTTGTAAGTACCCGGCCCGGAAAAGTTAATCCAGCCGATGGGAAAACGCTGGTAGTTATGCGACGAATTTTGCTGATTTTGAATGTGTTCACCATTTTCAATAGCAACCCCCCAGACGAGACGCCCTTCACCTGAATAGGTGAGATCTACGATGTAGTCTCCAGGCGCAAGAACGTTGACCGTCCAGGTCGCTTTGCCTTCAGGCGTCCATTTATGGACACGGCTGACGTGTTTCCATTCTCCAAATTTTTCCATCCAGCGTTGATTTGCCAATGTGGCATTTTCAACGACCGCAGCTTCTGAAAGAATTTCAGTCTCTATTTCGGGATCAATTGCCCAGGTTGAATCGGCTTTTGGCGTACCTTTGAGTTTGACTTCAAGGACTGAAACCAGATTTTCGGGTGCCTGCGGCGATAGCTCAAAGCAGGTCCAGCCGTGTTTTTTTTCAAAAGGTATAGATTGATCGCCATCGAGGAGGGATGCAGATTCGATTTCTGTTTTGAGGCCTGGCAGATAAAGCGTGCCAGAGGCAGGCCAGTTGAAAATGCTGAGAAAGAGCGTGTTGTCTTTTACCGTCACATCTCCCCAGGGCAGGGCATGTTGCCAGGGTGATGCATCGGTACCATAGACGACCTGGGGATAGCGCTTGATCCACTCGCCAGCAGCACGTAAAGTGCGGGCAGCTCTTTCGGGTATTGAACCGTCACCGCGGGGACCGATGTTGAGCATGTAAGTGCCACCTCTGGCAACACAGGAAATCAGGCGGCGAAGAATTTCTCTGGGTGTTTTCCAGTATTCATCGTACCAGGCAAAAGCCCAGGAGTCATTGGTGGTATCGACGCTCTCCCACATCCCTTCGACATTGGTGGTTGGCACATCCATATCCCCCAGCGTCTTGTAGTCGCCCAGCCCGTGCCCGGCGCGGCCCGAAACGAGTGCATTGGGTTGATTTTTCCGCACGACTTCGATGAGTTGCTCAATGTACTTTTTGGGCATTTGTCCGGGTGTGTCAAACCAGATGAGTTCTATAGGGCCGTACTGGCTGGTGATTTCTTCGACCTGTGGCAGGCATTTTTTGACAAAATAATCGTCGAAGGTAGCCGGGTCGCCATCGGCATCTGTGCCTGGACCGTTTGCACCACCTGGAAAAGTCCAGTCCTGATTGTGAGAGTAGTAGAAACCAAATCCGAGACCGAGTTTTTCGCAGGCCCCGGCGAGTTCTTTCATGGGATCGCGATTAAATTGGGTAACAGCACCAATGTTAAAGTCGTTGCAGGCTGAGCGATACATGGCAAAACCATCGTGGTGCTTGCTGGTGATAATGATGTATTTCATCCCCGCGTCTTTGGCCAGTTGTGCTATTTCTGTTGCATCAAAATTGACGGGATTAAAGGTTTTCGCCATTTCCATATATTTCTCGACCGGAATATTGGCCATGCGCGGGTTCATGATCCATTCACCAATGCCGTAGTACGTTTTGCCATCGACTTTGTTGGCAAGTTGAGCATACGGACCCCAGTGGATAAACATCGCGTAATTGCCATCATTAAAGAGTTGACCCCGTTCTGCATTTTCAGCGCGCAGTGCAATGACATCTTCACCCCAAAGCGCGTCCATTTCCCGCCTATCGTCTTCCTGCATATTTGTTTTCCCTTCCTGGTTTCTAACGGTTGTCTCATAAAATGGGGCGGCCAAACTTTTCGAGATAATCTTCATGCACCATCTGCTCGTAAGCGGTCACGCCCTCGAGGGGCAACTTAATGGGTGTCATGCCGTTGAGCGACGATTCGTAAATCGCCATGGCCATTTCAACATCTTTCCGACCGCCGAGACCGTATTCGGGAGGCTCGTCGTTGAGCGCTGCATTCGCGATGCTCATAATCTCGGAAGCGTGACCGACGCACCAGTCGTCGATGGCATAGTCCCGAAACGGATTCTCATAGACGATCTCGGGATCCGTATGCACGACAATCCGCTGCAATACATCCACGCCATCAATTTGACGGCGTTCGGTCTCGACGGGAATGTCCTGCATCTCCTCGCCGATGCGCAAACGCAGGGGAATTTCCGGACCGAAATAGTCGGTATCGAGAATACCGCCAAGAGTACCGATAATCTGGCAGTATTTCTGTGCCTCGCCAAGACGCGACGTCTCATAAATACCCACTGCACCGCTTTCAAAATCGATCATTGCATGCGCCCAGTCCTCATGGATACTCATGGGATCTGACCGGTACTTTCTCACCGTCGCCGTAATCTGCTGGGGTTCACTTTGCGCGTACAACCGCAACTGTGACAACCGATGTGCGCCCATATCCATGCACATGCCAGAAGTGCGCCCAAACCCCGAAATGGGTCGGCCCAAACCGCTGTGCGTAACAGTCGCCTCAAATGGATCCTGCCGCTTGGGCTCAACGAAATACACGCGAACGATATCGCCCAAAATCCCCTCTTCAATAAGCTTGATAATCATCCGCTGTTTCGGCATGCGAAAATAATTTTCTGCCACCTCAAAATGCACGCTGTTACGGCGGCAGGCATCGATGATAATGTCGCAACAGGGCAAGGTCAGCGCCATCGGCTTTTCCACCATGACGTGTTTGCCGTGCTCTGCGATCAGCCTGCCAAGTACATGGTGTAGGGGGTCGCCAGCGATGACATCTACGGCCATGATATCCGGGTGTTTTTCCAGCATCTCCTCGACACTGGTGTACCACGGAACACCATAGGTTTCTCCGGTCTGTTTCGCTAACGACTTATCCATATCGCAGAGCGCGACAAAATCGAGTTCACCGTGTTTGGCGAGCGTGTGCATTGTCGGCAAATGCCATTTTTGCGACGCCCCTCCACAGCCCAGAATGGCGACTTTGGCTTTCATATCGTCAATCCCTTACTGGTATGCTGCAGCGTGACGCCGGAGCATCGCAACACTTTCATCCACCTGATCTTCGGAAAGGCCATGCAGAATGACTGACACGTCGAAGGGAAGAGCACAGAGCAACGATACATAATGGGCGTAATCGAGCTTGCCGGTACCTGCGGCGAGGTGGCCTGCATCGCCACCGCGATCCAGATCTTTGCCATGGGCCATGGCAATGTGGTCACCCAAAAGCTCAAAAGCCTCGTTTAAGACCTCCTTCATGCGAGACAGGTCATCTTTGCCAAAAATATTGGCGGCATCCATCACGACTTTCAGGTTGGGTGACCCCATTTCATCAATCAGTTGCCGACTCTTATGCACTGTGCTGGCGACATTGTTTATCTCTGGTTCAAACGCAAGGATCACGCCAGCCGCTTCGGCAACCGGCAGTACCTGTTCCAGGGTATTGTGTAGCACCCGCCAGGCTTCTTCGGATTCGTTATCCGGGTGCCAGTGCCACATGCTCTCCGAATCGCGCGATCCGGTACAGGTGGCAATCACCGAGGTACCCATCGGGGCACACGCCGGGATAAGCAATTTGAGATGCTCGATAGCTTCCTGGCGTTTTTCTTCATCGGGATGAACCATATTGACCGTGCCAGCCAGGGCAGCGATGACCATGCCGCGCTTTTCGATCTCCGCCCGAACCACAGGTGCCTTTGCGAGTTTTTCAGACAGCGAACCCTCCACATTCAGGGATCCCAAATTGAATTGAAGATGCCTGATGTCGTGCCCAAGTATGGCGTCGAGCGTTTCCTCCAGGGTCGGCCGAGCGATTTGACCTGACATAATTCCCACTTGCATAATATGTCCTCAGGTTATGAGCCAGCGATTGCTGGCTGGTTAGTTAAAAGGTCTGTTATTTCCCGCTGTTCTCGGGCATTCAGTTCGTTAAAAAGTTGTCGTTCACTCATCGCGTCACTCCCATCCGGTTAATAATTTAGGGGAGGACACCAGCATTCGGTGTCCTCCCCTGCGCGAACTTGCGACCCCAGCCTTTGAGATTACGATAGGTCGAAACGGTCGAGATTCATAACCTTGTCCCACGCAGCCACGAAGTCGCGCACGAACGTCTCCTGCGCATCGTCACATCCATAGACTTCCGCATAGGCTCGGAGTTCGGAGTTTGAACCGAAGACGAGATCTACCCTGGTGCCGGTCCACTTGAGCGCACCTGTCTGAGAATCGCGTCCCTCGAACACGTCCTGCGCTGCGGAGGCCGCGTTCCACTCGGTGTTCAGGTCGAGCAGATTCACGAAGAAGTCATTGGACAACGCCCCCGGCTGATCGGTGAACACGCCGTGTTCAGACTGCCCGGTATTCGCATTCAAGACGCGCAGGCCACCAACGAGCACCGCCATCTCGGGAGCGGTGAGCGTTAGTATGTATGCCCGCTCCACCAACAGTTCCTCCGCTTTACCTTCCTGCCCTGCCTGGAGATAGTTGCGGAACCCGTCCGCGGTGGGTTCGAGCACGTCGAAGGACTCCGCGTCGGTCCACTCCTCCGTCGCATCCGTACGGCCCGGTGCAAACGGAACCTGCACGTCATGACCGGCATTCCTGGCAGCCTCCTCAACGCCTGCGCACCCGGCCAGAACGATCAAGTCGGCCAGAGAGACCCTCTTCCCGCCAGTCTGCGCGTTGTTGAAATCCGCCTGGATCTGCTCCAGCGTCTGCAGAACCTCACCGAGCGCCGCAGGATCGTTTACTTCCCAGTCCTTTTGCGGGGCGAGGCGGACGCGTGACCCGTTCGCCCCACCGCGCTTGTCGGTGCCGCGGTACGATGCCGCCGACGCCCACGCGGTCGAGACCAGTTGAGAAACAGACAGTCCGGAGGCGAGAATCTTTGCCTTGAAGTCGGCGACATCCTGCTCCCCGATCAACTCGTGATCCACGTCGGGAACCGGGTCTTGCCACAACAGCGGCTCTTCGGGAACCAGAGGCCCGATATACCGACTGCGGGGCCCCATGTCGCGATGGAGCAACTTAAACCACGCCCTGGCGAAAGCGTCTTCAAATTCCGCCGGGTTTTCGAGGAAGCGCTTTGCTATAGTCGCATACTCCGGGGCCTTTCTCAGCGATAGGTCTGTAGTGAGCATTATGGGGGCGTGCTTCTTCGATGGATCGTGCGCGTCTGGCACGGTGGCCACTTCGGATGCATTCGCGGGCGTGTACTGCGATTTACCAGCAGGGCTCTTAGTCAACTCCCACTCGTAGTTGTGCAGGTTCTCGAAGAACTCGTTGTCCCACTTCACCGGATTACTGGTCCAGGCGCCTTCCAGGCCGCTGGTGATCGTATCGCCGCCTCTGCCACAGCCGTGGCTGTTTTTCCAGCCGAAGCCCTGCTCTTCTATGCCGGCTCCCTCCGGTTCAGCACCGACATTATCCTCAGCGGCAGCACCATGCGCTTTGCCAAACGTATGCCCCCCGGCAATAAGCGCAACCGTCTCTTCGTCATTCATCGCCATGCGTTTGAACGTCTGGCGAATGTACTGTGCTGCAGCGACCGGGTCCGGGTTGCCGTTCGGCCCCTCTGGATTCACGTAAATCAGGCCCATGTGGTCGGCGCCGAGCGGTCCCTCAAGCTCGCCATCGGCATCGTGGCGTTGATCGTCGAGCCACGTCGTCTCGGAGCCCCAGTCCGTCTCGTCAGCCTCCCACACATCCGGGCGACCGAAGGCAAAACCAAAGGTCTTGAATCCCATCGACTCCAGGGCGCAGTTACCGGCGAAGATGATCAGGTCAGCCCAGGAGAGCTTCCGGCCGTACTTCTGCTTGACCGGCCAGAGCAAGCGACGCGCCTTGTCCAGATTCCCGTTGTCGGGCCAGCTATTGAGAGGCGCAAAGCGTTGATGGCCAGATCCTCCACCACCCCGGCCATCACTGATGCGGTAAGTGCCTGCAGCGTGCCATGTCATGCGGATGAAGAGCGGCCCATAGTGGCCGTAGTCGGCAGGCCACCAGTCTTGCGAGGTCGTCATCACCTCTTCGATGTCCTTCTTCAGTTCATCGACGTCAAGAGTCTTAACTGCCTCAGCGTAGTCGAAATCCTCGTCCATTGGATCGGACATGGGAGAATTCTGGCGGAGAACCTTCAGATTCAATTGATCTGGCCACCAGTCCTGGTTGGAAGTCATTTTGTTCCTCCGTAAAATGTTTTGAGAATGGCGCAACCTTTTATAATCGTTGCAAGCCTGCGAATAGGAAGGAATAAATAAATGGTTCTCTCGTTCCCAAGCAAGGGGAATTTGGTTCGGTTAATTCAACTTCGCGTCGGGTTGGCCCATGTGACCGATTTGTTCTTGGGCATAGAGAAAGTTTCGCTGGAAATGACCGGTATCGGAAGCTATATTGTCAATAGTATTTCCATCTTCTAACACGAAGGAGCTGCCCATGAAAACAAAATTCATCTTTGTATTTTGCCTTTGCAGTTTTATGGGACTGGCTTTGGCGCAACAGAGAACATCGGAAACGGATCCGCGTTTCAAAAGATTCCTGACGCAGTACCCGAAGGCGGATAAGAATAAGGACGGAATCCTTACAGCAGCGGAATGGCGCGCATATCAGGCCGAAACAATAGGGCCAAACAGCACACAACCCAACCGGACTGGCGCGCGGATTCAAAAGACCCTGATTCACAAACCGGACAAAGCCGAGTTCGCCAAATTCATAGAAATGGGGAAAAACTCGGCACAGCGAGGCCCCCTATCCTTTGAGAAAGGGAATGGACTTCGAATCGCAATGACAGGACATAGCTGGGTCGCACCTGGCCGAAACAAGCTCCTCGAAATTGCCGAGGCGGCGGGATACACGGGCCATCGCCAGCGCGTCCACGGAGGGGGCGGATCAACAGGAGCCGCCAATGCAATATGGCTCAAAGAATTCGGCAAATGGAACGAAGACACACCCCCTGCGCCCATTTTGCTGCCCGCGATTGCAACTGGCGAATGGGACGTCATGACCTGGGGCTGTTATTACGATGACCTGCCCGAGTATTACACACAGTGGATCGACTTCTGCCTTGAGAACAATCCCGAAATGAGATTCTACATCCAGGACGGATGGCCACGACATCTTCCCGCTTACAAGGAAAAGCAACCCGATGAGGTAATGGCCAGCCTGGAAGCCGACCACAAATACCTGCAAAAAACCATCGATGAACTGCTATACACCCATTTGAAAGAGAAGTACCCTGGAAAAGTTCACATGATCCCAGCGGGAGAAGCCGTCATGAAAATGATCCGGTTGTACCATGAAGGGAAACTGCCCGAATTTGACTGCATTGATGAAAACCGAGGTCAAGCCGGCAAACGCGGGATCTATCGAGACGGCGGTCACCTATCCAGAACAAGTGGGATTGAGCAACTGGCGGGATATATGTACTTCGGAATGCTTTACCGGAGAAGTCCGGAAACCATCGCCGATTACGTGCCGGAGGGGATTCCCGAACGGGTTGATAGGATTATGCGTCGGGTGGCCTGGGAAGCAATCGTCGAAAGCCCCTATGCCGGCATAGACGATGAAAACCAGGATGGGCTGGCAGATTAGGCTATTAACAGAGGAAATCTATTATGAAAAGAGACGAGATACGCGACAAAAATTGGAACCGGGAATTGCTGGAAAAGGGATATTTCATCTTTCATGGATTGTTGAACCGCGACGATATCCCCATAATCAAAGAACGCGTTCGGTTTATTGCCGAACACGCCGACATATACGAGCAATTGGGAATCGGGCATGTGAAAGAGGACCGGCCGAATGCCAGGAATCCACTGCACCGATTTTATCGATTGAATAGTCCGGCGTATCACAATGAGACACTCTGGAAAAAGATGATTTCAAATCCGCGAACCGTCGGGCTGGTGCGCTCTGTCTTACAGGATGACTTTTGTGTAAACGCCGGTGGTTTCTTTTTAAAACCACCCAGGCACGGTTCTATTACCCCCTGGCACCAGGATTCTGCAGCCTGGAACATGCCCCCGGCCCCCTATGACCCCAACGAGCCTGTGATGTTTGATTTTTGGATCGCAATTGATCGGGCAACAAAAGAGAATGGATGCTTACAGCTAATTCCTTTTTCCCAGAAACTGGGACGCATTGCACACCAGCGGCAGGGCAATAAACTCACGGAAGTGGATCCGCGCGATCACGGCTATAACCTGGAACAGGACGCGGTGGCCTGTGAGATGGAACCCGGAGATATTCTGGTATGGCATCAAAATGCGTTGCACTATAGCGGACCAAATCGTTCGGACAAACAACGCATCGGACTGGCAGGGACGTTTATCGCCAAACGCGATGTGCCCTGGATGCGAGCGATCCGTCCTGGAAACAAATATCTGGATTATTTGCCCGTGTGTGAAAACGGCCACCCCCTCGATTTACCAAAAGAATTCCTGATAGATGAAGATCAGGTACTGGCGATGGCGAGTTAGGGAAACTATGAGGACACAAATATGCAAGAAAAACCGAATATTCTGCTCATTCTAACAGATCAACAGCGCTGGGATCTGCTGGGGTGTTATGGTGCCTCCCAGTGCAGAACACCACATATTGACAACCTATCAAGCCGGGGTGTGCGTTTCAACAATGCATTTCCGCTTATCATCCCATGTGCGCCCGGTCGAGCCGCGCTATTTACAGGTCGGTACGGTCACATTACCGGGGTTGAAACCAACGGTGGTCAATTGGATCAGTCGCTTCCCAATTTCGCGACAGAGCTACCCCGGGCGAGATACAACCTGGGGTATGCTGGAAAGTGGCATGTAGATCACCAGAAGAATCCGAGTGATTGGGGATTTCGCTGTAAACGAGATTTCCCCGGATATGGCTATCCCGCATCCAATATCAATATGCCAGGTATCAAGAGCGGTGCGCGGGAGAATTCCCAGATTGCGAGGAATTATCTGGACTATTTGAACGAGAAGAACCTGGAACCGCCAGAGCTTATAGAAGCGTTCTATGCTCAGGGCAATCCAGGGCAGCGAAATCGGGAATTGCACGGCCTCCATGCCGGAACTATTGAGCACAATTTCGAAGCCATGGTTGCCTCGGAAACGGTTGCGCTTATGCGGGCGTATGCGCAGGAAGAAGATCCCTTTTTTATCTGGACCAACTTCTGGGGCCCGCACAGTCCGTGTATCGTGCCGGAACCGTATTACTCGATGTACGACCCGAAGTCCATTCCGGAGGACCCGAGTTTCTGCGATACACTGGAGAATCGTCCCTATGTTCAGACGCTGGTGTCACGTTATTGGGGGATTGATCCCAACAATTGGGACGAATGGGCGGAGATTACGGCGCGCTACTGGGGGTATATGACGATGATCGATGATCTGGTGGGGCGTATGCTTTCCGAGTTGGAAACGCTCGGCCTGGCGGAAAACACACTTGTTGTATTTTCCACCGATCACGGAGACAATATGGGGGCACACAAGCTGTTTGAAAAAGGGCCTTATTTTGATGAGGAGAGTTTTCGCCTACCTCTAATTGCAGCGCATCCCGAATGCCGACAGCCGGGTCGGGAGAACGACGAATTTGTCTATCTGCAGGATCTGTTTCCGAGTTTTTTGGAAGCCGCAGGTCTGCAACCCGATATTGTACCCGACACACAGAGCATTCTTTCGCTGTTGAAGGGAGAGGATGAACCGACGGGGCGTGACAGCGTGTATTGTCAGTTCAACGGTCAGATTCAGGAGCACCAATCTCGTATGGTGCGCACCAGGACGCACAAGTTCGCGTTTAATCAATCGGATATTGGAGAGCTCTATGACCTCGAAAACGATCCGCACGAACTGCACAACCTCTACGGTCACGAGACACACAAGGCATTGCAGGAATCGCTGATGCAATGCATGCAAGATCACATGGAACGCGTGAAGGACCCGATGCTCGGCGAGTTCAGGCGGGTGCGATATATTTACTGATCGCTCAATGGAGAATGGTTATGAATGTTGTGATTTTAATGAACGACCAGCACGCGCATTCCTTTCTCGGGTGTGCGGGTTATCCGGGGTTGCAGACACCAGCGTATGATCGTTTGGCCCAGGAGGGCACTCGGTTTACGCAGGCAACGTGTGCCGTATCGCCGTGTTTGCCGAGTAGGCATTCGATGTTGCACGGGCGATATGCATTTCAGTCGGGAATTTATTCCAATCGGCATTTACTGAATCCCGCACAAATCCCCGAGTGGACAATGGGAAAGGCGTTTGGACAGGCGGGTTTTGTAACGGGTGCCTTTGGCAAGATGCATACAATACCGTATCAGGCGGCTATTGAGCGCGACAACTATTACGGATTTGATCATCGGGCAGGGCCGTTTCACGAGACGGGCGAGCGCATGGACAGCCATTTTGTGGCGGAACATCGGGATTGGGCGGAGACGGGGACGGGCGAGCGAGAAGCGCGTGGAATTGGTCGGGGTGGAGACAATTGTGCGGCGGCATTTAAGGGATTTACGACCAGCTTGAGATTAGAGCAAACGCGCGACTGGTGGGTTGGCGGACAGGCCGCTGCCTTTGTGGAAGAGAACAAGGACAATCCGTTTTTCATGATTTGCAGTTTGTCAGGGCCTCATGCACCTCATGTAACGCCAGCTAATTTGGCAGATTTATATGACCCTGCCGACGTTGCGTTACCACCTGAACCGCCGGATAATTTACCCGATAGGGATGCTTATCCCAATTTTGTCGGATTAGAGCGAGAAGAACTGCGAGATGCGATTGCAAATTACATGGCTTTTGTCACGGCCTGCGACCGGAGTCATCAGCAAGTGATAGACGCCCTGGATCGCAATGGATTGTACGATGACACGCTGATCATTTTTCTCTCTGACCACGGTGAACTGTTGGGATCGCGAGGGGTAACCGCATTTTCGAAATACAATCTCTACGAACAGGCCATTCGCATTCCCTTCATTGTGAAACCGCCAAAGGGATTTCAAACGGGTTTGGTGAACGATTCACTTGTGAATCTGTTGGACGTACTACCTACAGCATTCGATTTTGCGGGGATGGATATTCCCGTGCATTTACCCGGCATGAGTTTGAAGGCACTGGTTGATGGTCGTGAACGTGAACGGAAGGTGGCGATTACGGAGTTACAGTATCCGCGAGATTTGAGCCTGAGCATTCGCACGCAGGAGTGGAAATATATTCATGGACCTTATGGACCAGAGCTTTATCACATTGCTGAAGATCCGTATGAGTTTGTAAATTTGGCAAATGACCCGGCACATGCACCGCGAATTGCAGAACTACAAGCAGGCGCAATCGCTGAGTATCGGTGGGCGTTTGAGCGCGGATCAAAACAGTGGGTGGATTATCCGACACAACCGTGGAATGCGATGACGCTTTAATGGAGGAAGATGAAGTGCGTGTGAAAAAAAGTGATTTGCTGATCGGGGGCCAAATGTGTCCCCCAACATCTGGACGCTACTATCCCCTGTATAGCCCCGCAGACGGCACATTAGTCGCCGAAGTCGCCGATGCCAGTCGAGCCGACGTGGATCGGGCCGCTGCTGCTGCGCGTGAAGCCTTCTATTCAGAATGGAAATTTTACGGCGTAGAGCAAAAGCGTGCTATGTTTGCCAAACTAAAAGAGGTGCTCCATGCCATGTCCGACGAACTGGCGGCAGCCAAAGTTCAGCCTCAGGGTGGGGCGGGCATCCCACCTCTAATTGAGCGCATCATCGATTACTACGTAGCGAAACTCGACGACGGGGTCGGCACACTGATCGAACACAACGACCAGCGCACCAATTATCTTTGCAAAGAACCGCTTGGTGTTGTTGCTATTTTTGCACCCCTTAATGGACCGATGCTGGGCACTATTTTGTCTGCTGTACCGGCGCTGGTAGCCGGCAATACCGTCGTGCTTAAAGCACCCGACCAGGAAGCACCGCAGGCGATTAAGACCATGCAGGCATTCCACGAAGCTGGCTTCCCTGCCGGGGTGGTCAACGCGCTCAGCGGCAAAGGCCCCGAAGTGGGGCAGGCACTCGTCGCACATCCTGCAACACGTCTGATCAGTTTTACGGGCAGCACGGCGACCGGCAAGAAAATCATGGCTGCTGCCGCCAAAGATCTCAAACGCGTGCAACTCAACCTGGGCAATAAAACAGCACAGATAGTCTTTCCAGACGCAGATCTGGATACGGCCGCGACAGCGACTGTGGGATCGGCCTTCCCCGGTCAGGCGTGCTCGGCGATAAGCCGGGTATTGCTGCACAAATCCATACACGACGAATTTATCGCGCTACTAAAAGAGAAGGCACAAAATGCAGGCCCCTGCCTGTTAGTTGACAAGGCGGCGGTAGAGCGCGTGGAATACTACGTTGAAATGGGAAAGGAACACGGTTCATTGCTGTTTGGTGGTGCTCGCCCATCGGGAAACGAGTACGCAAAAGGCTGCTATTTTGAACCTACAGCTTTTGCCTTTGCAGATCAGTCCAGCCCGGTTTGCCGCGACGAAATTTTCGGACCAGTTGTATCTGTGCTGACTTTTGACAGTGCCGAAGAAGCATTATCACTGGCCAACGACACGGACTACGGACTGATCGCTTCGGTCTGGACCCAGGATCCTGAGCGCCAGCGCTATTTTATCAGGCGATTGGAAATGGGAATCGTAGCCATCAACAGCGCCAGTATGCTGAGCCATCGCACGCCTTGGGGTGGTTTCAAACAAAGCGGCATTGGCCGCCGCTATGGCGAGATGGGCCTGGAACCCTTTTTCGAATACAAAACGGTATGGATTTCCTGAACATTCAAAATAGGATATCTGAGCCTTGGCAGACATAATAAAAATTGGTACAGCACAACGGGACATCACACCATCTACGGGATCGGCCATGGGTGCTTTTCCCGTAAACCGCTCGCCCATGCAACCCCGCATTGCAGAAGGCATCCATGACCCATTATACGTCAAAGCGCTGGCACTATCTGACGACGCGACCACTATCGTCATTTGCTCGGCAGATCTCCTGAGCTTTCAGTGGATCGACGTCGATGCCATGCGCAATGCTTTTGCCGCACAATCCGATCTTCCCCCCGAAAACCTGATCCTGTGTAGCACCCACAATCACAGTGGCCCAGAATGCATCTATTACTTTGGCGGAAGCCCCGAAGATGATGCGATTGTTCACATAAGAAAGCAGGTTGTCGAGGCTGCTGTCGAGTCTCTAACCAATCTCAAACCCGCCACACTCTCAACGGGCGCTGTCAACACCGACCTCGCCTACAACAGACGCCAGATATTGCCCGACGGCAGCTTTAAATCGTTTAACCTCAATCCCAAAAAACTCCCCAACGGCCCTGTTGACCCCGCAGTCACTGTCCTGCGATTCGACACACCCCAGGGCCAACCCATCGCGACCGCAATCCACTTTGCCGCTCATCCCGTCATCATGATGACCGCCAATCGACTCTTCACCGCCGAATATCCCGGCGCTACCTGTCACCACTTTGAAGCAGGCACATCTGTACCCTTCTCAATATTTCTACAAGGGGCATGTGGCAACATACTTCCGATTCAGGAACCCAGAGACAATTATGATACGGTCGAAGAAATGGGCAAAGCGCTCGCCAGAGAAGCCATCGTTGCCTGGATACAAGCAACGCCAGAAACAAATCTTTCACTTAAAGTAGAGCGTTGGCAAGACACACTTTCCAACCGATACACAAACGAAAAAAACATCCGAATCGAAATTCCCGCTATCCGCATAAGCGACGATCTGGCACTCGTCTTCTGGCAGGGTGAACCCTTTATCGAGCTATCTCTATCCACCCAATCGTCATCCCCCTTTGCACGCACGATAGTCATGGGCTATTCTCAGGGATCATGTGGCTATGTGCCAAATCGCCGCGCGTATAACTTCGGAGGCTACGGCGTTATCCCCTACCCAGGCGACCCACTCGAATACAACCGCGCCTGCGTTGTTCCCGGCACAGGTGAACGCTG
>JAPPIE010000398.1:0-5320 GCA_028874765.1 Gemmatimonadota bacterium | reverse complement strand
GCGACCCACTCGAATACAACCGCGCCTGCGTTGTTCCCGGCACAGGTGAACGCTGGATTGACGAAACGCAAACCTTACTCACAAAACTGCACGATAATTCATCCCACAAGGAACGCTCCAATGCCTGAACTCGCAATCAACGGTGGTTCAAAAACGGTTAATAGAGACCTGCGCCAACCCTGGCCGGTTCACGATGAACGCGAAGAAAAAGCCGTTGTCGGCGTCCTTCGCAGTCACAAATGGGGGCGCAGTGGCTTTGACTATTACAACCATGGCGACAGCAAACTCTACGCATTTGAAAAGGCCTTTGCAGAATTTCACGACAGCAAATACGCCCTTGCCGTCTCCACAGGCACCACAGCACTCGAAGCCTGCTTGCGCGCCCTCGGCGTCGAAGCTGGCTGTGAAGTCATTGTCCCTGCGTCAACTTATATTGCGTCTGCTTCCTGTGTCATGATTTGCAATGGCATTCCCATCTTTGCCGACATCGACCCGCGCAACTACACCATCGATCCCAAAAGCGTAGAAGCCCTCATCACGCCGCGCACCCGGGCAGTGGTTGCCGTAGATATGGGCGGCATGCCCTGCGATACAGATGCTTTAAGTGACATCTGCCGCAAACACAACATCGGCCTGGTCAGTGACTGTTCTCATGCGCACGGCGGACAATGGAGAGGCAAAGGCGTGGGATCTCACGCCGATATTGCTGGTTTCTCCTGCATGCCCGGCAAAGTGCTCGCCATAGGCGAAGGCGGCGTGGTGATGACCAGAGACGAAAGCCTGTACGAAAAAGCCTTTCGGTATCATCACGCAGGCAGAGACAGAGGCGAAGAAAGTATGAACTTCACCTGGCCTGCCACAACCTTGAGACTGGGCGAATTTGAAGCAGCCATCGGCCTGATCGCACTTACCCGCCTCGAAGAACAGGCAGAAATTCGGTGGAAAAATCTCAAGTACCTCCACAAAGAAATGGAATCTATTCCCGGACTCACTGGCCTCGACATTGACGAGCGCGTCACCCGCTGGAACCCCTATCGCTGGCACTTCAAATTTATCTCCGAAGAATTTGAAGGCATCCACCGCGAACGATTCCGCAAAGCACTCCAGGCCGAAGGCGTGCCCTGTGGCATTGGTCCGACAAAGCCCCTCTATCAATTTAGCATGTTTGCCAGCGGCAAATGGGGCGAAACAGGCTGTCCAATCCGCTGTCCGTTGTACCAGGCTGATCCCATTGACTACACCAAAGTCTATTGTCCCGAAGCCGAGCGCATTCACGAAACCGAAGCCCTTGATCTCACGCACCGCATACTTCTCGGACCGCGCGAAAACATGGACCTCATTCTCGAAGCGTTCCAAAAATTGCGGAATAATATTGATGAATTGAAGATGAACTGATGTCTATTTTGAGGATTAGAGGATTGTGATAATGCCAAAGAAAAATTGTTTAAAGGAGCAACAAGCGAGGCCCAACATTGTCATGTTTTACATAGATGACTGGGCATGGAACGGATCACCGGTTGCCATGGATGACACCATGGAGAATTCCCTCATGCCGGTCTTGCAAATGCCGAACATCCAAAAACTGGCAAATGATGGAATGAAATTTGGCAATGCCTATGGAGCACCGCAATGTGCACCTGCTCGTGTGTGTGTGCAGACGGGACAGTCTGCGCCACACAGTGGTTTCACGGTATATTTGGGGGCAAGAGAGCCTTACTACGACACGAAAAGGGAATATCGGCATTTTCCGCTGGTTCCGAACGTGTCCGACCGAGAACTCGACGAAGACGCAGTCACCATTCCCAAAGCTCTCAAACCACTGGGTTATGTCAGCGCCCACATTGGCAAATGGCACATGAGAGGCGATCCTGCAAAGGCGGGCTACGTATTACACGATGGTGCTACCGATAATAATCCCGGCAATACCCTGAAGTACGACCTGGAGAGAGGCGAGCGGACGCCCAGGCGCCTGCCCAAAGATATGGCCGATCCCAAATTGATGTTCAGCATTACCGAAAAGGCTATCGGCTTCATGGAAGAACAGGTAGAAAAAAGCAATCCCTTTTACCTTCAGATATCTCATTATGCCATGCATGCGGGTTATGAATGCCTAGATAAAACGCGTGAAAAGTATGTGAATCACCCACTGGTGCAGGAGTGGTACAAGAAAAACAACAAACATCCCGACACAGTCAACCGGGGAGATGATCCCGCAATCTGGTTGGGAATGGGTGAGGACCTGGATGGTCGGATCGGCGCAGTGCTCGACAAGCTCAGGGAACTGGGAATCGAGGATAATACCTATGTCATCGTAGTGGGTGACAACGGCTACCGACACGAAGAAGTCGAAATCATACCCGACTACAAGCAACCGTTACACGCAACAAAGTGGTGGTTGTGGGATGGAGGCATCCGGGTACCTATGATTGTCAAAGGTCCCGGGATCAAACCTGGTTCAGCTTTTACCGGCAACGTGATCAACTATGATTTCTTACCCACCTTCGTCGATTGGGCTGGTGGCGACTCGGAAAAATTGCAGAATATCGACGGTGTCAGCCTCGCGGATTACATGGCGGGAAAAGAACCGAACGATGCCTTTCTGAACCGCTATCTCTATTTTCATTATCCCCATTATCGGAATTCTGTACCGCACTCGGTCATTATTTCTGGTTCATCCAAAGTGATCCATTTTTACGAACGACCAGATATTCCAATGTTGTTCGACCTTTCTGGCGACATTGGCGAGGTTACCAATATTGCAAAGCAAAATCCGGAAACACACCAGAAACTCTACGACGAGATGATGCGCTATCTCGAACTGGTCAAGGCGCGATTCCCGAAGGTAAACCCGGATTATGATCCAGAGATTTACAAGAGCGATAGAAGAACCAGAGCGCGTATTCACTGGGGACCGTTTGAAGGACAGCGCGCTCTGGATGACGATGAAATTTAGGCGATTTATTAAAGGAAATCGAAAATGTTGACACCACAACAGTGTGAGTTTTATCAAAAAGAGGGCTACCTCTTAGTCCCGGATCTGTTCTCGACCAACCACTTGTCAGAGACGCTTGAGGCTGCAGAAGATAACGCTTATGGAAAGTCTTTTTCCGAGTTCATTGCCGAATTGAAAGCCAATCCTGACCTTGAGAATGAACTGAGACTACCCGGAGCAGGTCTCGGGATGGCCGGTCCCAGGGCGGAATTCTGTGACATTCCAACAGGGGTAGAGGTCATAGACCAGGTCCTGGAACACGATCCTTTTCTGGATGCTCTGGAACAGCTTCTGGATACGCCTGATATACACTACCACCACGGTTACGTCTATATCCGAAACGGCAGAATAGATAGAAAAGCCCCAACAAAGCCGGAAACCGAATTTCACCTCGATTGGGCCAAACCCTTTATTCCCCCTCACCCAGATTGGCAGCGGTATGGACATATTCAGGCCTGGGTCTTTCTGGACGACATCGATGAAGATTGCGCGCCTGTTCGGTTGGTCCCAGGAGTACACGACAAAATGGGCGATATCTTGCGTGTGATTGAGGACGACGGCCTGGGCTTTGGCGACATCCGCAAGGTACCCCACTCCTACCGCTTTGCCGATATCCGAAAAATTCTTCACGCGCAGAAACCCGTCTCAATCACAGGGAAAGCTGGCAGCGTTCTCTTCTACAGTGGACACACGCCACACGCAGCACAACCTTTTGCAGACAAGGACAGGCAACGTGCCGTCATTTTCTTTTCAATAGGACGCAGAGACACCATGCCTTGGACATCGACCGGAAAAAGGGAAGCTGAAGTGATTCGGCGCTTGAAACCCTTTTTGGGCAAAACGACATCGAGGGTACGCAGTCTCTTCGGCTGGCCGAAACCCGGTGACGCAATGTACACACCCACCTCCGTTGAACTGATAAAGAACGCATATCCTGAAATGGACGTCAGCGATTACCTTTGAAGAACTGGATTTCTAAAAACCTGGACGCAATGCATTGAAACGAGAAGACTACTTTCAATGGGCTGAACGAGCGGCACGGTGGGGTGCCGAATACCTGACCACGCTCGAAGAGCGGCCCGTACGAGCGCAGACCGAACCGGGCGAGATCGCTGCGATGCTGCCTCTATCGCCACCAGAAGAGCCGGCTGGCATGGAGACGATTTTCGCCGACTTTGAGCGCATCGTACCCGACGGCATGACGCACTGGCAACACCGGCGCTTTTTTGCGTACTTCAGCGCCAACGCTGCGCCGGTTTCGATGATCGCCGAGAATTTGACGGCGGTCATGGCGGCCCAGTGCATGCTCTGGCAGACCTCACCCGCAGCTACGGAAATTGAGACTCGGATGACCGACTGGATGCGCCAGGCACTCGGGCTACCAGAAGAATTCCAGGGGGTTATTCAGGATACGGCAACGTCGGCAAATGTCTGCGCCGTACTGACGATGCGCGAGCGCACACTTGGCTGGCGAGGAATCGATTCTGGAATATCGGGAGAGAAACAACTCCGGATCTACGCATCGCCAGAGACCCATTCGTCGGTTGACAAGGCAATTCGCATCGCTGGTATCGGCCAACAAAATCTGGTCAAAGTCCCGACCGATGGTTCCTGGGCACTCGACCCGGAGGCACTCCGCCGGGCGATCAACGCCGATCGCGCCGCGGGTTTTCTTCCGGCCGGTGTCGTCCTCTGTGTTGGAGGCACATCGATTGGCGCATCTGACCATGTGCGCCAGACTATCGAAGTGGCACGAGAGCATGATCTCTACGTCCACATCGACGCCGCGTGGGCCGGTTCTGCGATGATCTGTCCCGAGCTACGGGAGTTGTGGGATGGTGTTGAGGAAGCCGACAGCATCGGCTTTAATCCCCACAAGTGGCTCGGTGCGCAGTTCGACTGCTCAATCCAGTTTCTCGCGGACCCGGAACCACAGGTTCGCACCCTCGGCATCCGTCCGGATTACCTCCAGACCCTCGGTCAAACCGAGATCACCAATTACAGCGAGTGGACGATCCCACTGGGGCGCCGATTTCGAGCCTTAAAGCTCTGGTTCCTGCTCCGTGCCCACGGCCTCAAAGACCTCCGACAGCGCATCCGGAACCATATTGCCTGGGCTGAAGAGGCCGCCGCCGAGATCGCATTGCTGGACGGCTTTCGCCTGATAACGGACTGCCACCTTTCGCTCTTCACGTTCCAGTACGCCCCCAACGGTGAGAATGCCAATGACGCCACCGAACGCCTACTCCGCGCGGTCAATGATGACGGCCGAATCTACCTGACGCAGACGATCCATGAAGGACAGTTCGTCATTCGCTTCCAGGTCGG
>JAPPIE010000010.1 GCA_028874765.1 Gemmatimonadota bacterium | reverse complement strand
ACCATTGCCATTTTTTGTATTGATTCAGCCGAGTGTCCGGAATAATGGGGCGATAGGAGCACGTTGTCGAGTTCGCACAGGGGATTGTCTGGGGTTGCGGGTTCACTTTCAAAGACGTCGATGATCGCGCCGCCAATTTGTTTGTTTTTCAGTGCGGTTACGAGTGCCTGTTCGTCGATAACCGGGCCGCGGCTGCAATTGGCGATGATGGCGTGGGGTCGCATGCGGGCGAGTGTGTCGGTATTGATGAGGTGATGCGTGCTGTCGAGGAGGGGGACGTTGAGGCTGATATAGTCCGAGGTAGAGAGGAGATCGTCCAATTCTACGCGGCGCACATTCAGGCGGTTTTCTTCTTCTGAGGATGCGGGGAATTCATCGGTGTAGATGACGTTCATTCTAAAGCCGAGGGAACAAATTTCCGCAAGGCGACGGCCAATGCGACCAAAGCCGATAATGCCCAGGGTTTTGCCGATTAATTCAGGGGCGTGTACGCGGTCTCGGAGTGCCCAGTCGCCAGAGCGGGTCGCAGTATCGGCTTGACCAATTTTGCGCGGCAGGGCGATGAATGACATGGCGATGTATTCGGCGATGGCTTCGACGGGAGCGCCCGGTGTGTTGACGACGTAGATACCGCGCTCTGTGGCGGCGTCAACGTCGATGTTATCGACGCCAATGCCGTGGCGACCTATGACTTTGAGGCGCGGTGCCCGGTCCATTACGGGTCCGTCAATGATGCCGCGTGCGCGTGCGAGAATGCCGTCTGCGTCTTTGACCGAGGCGATGATTTGATCGGGTTCAAATCCTTTCGCCCAGAGGATTTCGCAGTCGTTTTTGAGAAGGTGATCTTGTCCACAGGGATGTACAGGTTCAAAGAGCAGGATGTTGAATTTTGCCACAGTGCGTCCTTTCTATTGTTGTTTTTGTGAAAATATAGTGTATATCCGGAGTGTGATTTTGTCAAGGTGTGAGGATTTTATTTTTATATTCTGTCTTGCTTCGTTTTAGGGTTTTGTATATATTTTCTTTTCTATGAGGCGACCCCGTCGTTCAGTGGTTAGGACTCCGGGTTTTCATCCCGGCAACGGGGGTTCGATTCCCCTCGGGGTCGCCATTTACATTAAGTGTATTATTCAAAGGGTCGTGATCTCACGACCCTTATTTTATTGGTGGATGAATGAGATATAAAGACTATATTGGGGAATCGACAATAGTAGCCCATCTATACAATGTAGGGGCGGTGCTCCTGTGCCCGCCCGTTGGGTAGCGAGGCGGGAATAGAGAAAGGAGTTCTTTTGACAATTACACCTCTTCTTTCACCCGATGCTTTTGAAGGTATTGAAGGCATGACCCACCTGTGTACGGGGGGTGAATCTCCGTGGCTCAAAAGCCAGGCCGGGGTATATGCCGATTTTGCCAGATTTAAGGGTGGGTCGCACAAGGGCCGCGATAAAATTTACGACCGCGGGGAACGTTGCCGCAGGCGCATGGGGCAGCTCTGGAATGTGCCGGCCAATCGCATCGCGTTTATGCCTTCTGCTGCCGAGGGCATGGGCTGGTTTTCGCGGGGGTTGGACTGGCAGCCCGGCGATAATGTCGTGACCAATAATCTCGAGTTTCCCTCTGTGGCGTATGCGTGGAAGCATCTGCGATCCAGGGGCGTTGAGGTCCGTCTGGTGCCGCATAAACAATGGCGGGTGCGCGAAGAAGACCTCCTCGACGCTGTTGATTCTCGCACGCGCGTTCTCGCTGTTAGCCATGTGGGGTTTTACACGGGGCAGTGTTTAAATTTGGCACAACTCTCTGAGGGTGCATGGAAAAAAGGCGCGTTATTCGCCGTTGATGCCACACATTCTTCGGGTGTTTTGCGCGTGCCAGCGCAGTTGACGGATCTGACGGTGAGCAGCAGTTACAAATGGCTTTTGGCGACGCACGGCACAGCGCCTTGTTATTTGAGCGAACGGGCAGAAGATCAGGTGGCTTCGACGTGTTTTGGCTGGCACAATCTCAAAGTGTGGCCCGAACAAACCGCCGAGCGCGATCCCGAAGTCGCCGAGCAACCGATGCCGGAAAAACTCGAACCCGGGAATCCGGCTATGCAGGTGATTATGCACCTGGATCACGCGCTGGGTGTGATTTTAGATATTGGTCCCGAGAAGATTGAAACTCACGCACGCGATTTGTCCGAGTTGGTGTCTCGAGGGCTTGCGAAGTTGGGTTATGAGGTCATTTCGCCAAATAAGAGGGAAGCGCGGTCGGGCAATACCTGCTTCGCGTGTGAGGATGGCCGCGAGATGGTCAATCGCCTGGAGGAGCACAATGTTTTTTGCTGGGGCGAGTTTGGGCGGGTGCGCGTTTCCACGCATTTGTACAATGGTAGCGATGATGTGGCGCGATTGCTCAATGCGCTGAATGAAGTGGGAAAATGATCCGCAGAAAAAAACGCGAATGAGCGGTGTACAACTGGCCGGTGAACGAGCCTGAAAAGCGG
>JAPPIE010000302.1 GCA_028874765.1 Gemmatimonadota bacterium | reverse complement strand
GGTTCAGGCAATAACTCCCCTGTATTCAGAAAGACTTCCATGCGCTTAAAAAGCCAGGGATTGCCAATAGCCCATCGTCCCACCATCACCAGATCGCAACCCGTTTTCTGCATCATCTCCTTTGCAGCCTCTGGCCCGCGCACATCGCCATTGCCGATTACGGGAATCGAAACCGCGTTTTTGACTTCCGCGATAATATCCCAGTCTGCTCTGCCCGCAAATTTCGCCTCTCGCGTGCGCCCATGCACGGCAATTGCCGCTGCACCAGAATCTTCAGCAATCCGCGCAACTTCAACTGCCTGATCGGCTTGCGCCCATCCACTTCTAATTTTCAGTGTCACGGGAATATCCACAGCCTGCACCATTGCAGCAATGATTTGTCCCAAAAGATCAGGCGTTTTGAGCAAGGCCGCACCCGCATTTCGCGTCACGATTTTTTTTACCGGACACCCGCAATTGATGTCGATAATATCCGGATTGCGCTCCGCCACAACCCGAGCACCTTCGGCCATGACCTCGGGTTCTGATCCGAACAACTGCGCAGAAATCGGAAACTCATCGGCCTCAAAATCGAGATATTGATTCGACCTCTCACTGCCCTCGGCCAGCCCTTTGGCACTGACCATCTCCGTGACCGCAAAACTCGCGCCCTGTTGCCGGCACAGCATGCGAAACGACCGGTCTGTAATACCAGCCAATGGCGCCAGCGCTGTCCGTCCGGGAATATTTACATTGCCAATTTTTACGCCCATATCATCATTCATCCCGATAACTTTCTCGCGCTTCTAACAATACGTTTGACAATTGTTCGGCAAATTTCACCTGACTATTGTCCTCGGGTTCATAGCCAATTTTCTTTCGCGCATTGGAGATCGTCCAGAAATTGTGCGAATTGCCGCTAATACCGTAAAATATCTGAAATGGAATCCCATATTCATCTTCGATATTTTCAGCCTCAATACTCTTCACAATCAACTGCACCTGATCCCGAATGCTCAAATACGCGCCCAACCCCCGATGCATGCTTTTCAAATTCGTGGATTTTGCGCGATCCATATCGGTCTCGCGCGGGCCACCAATCCGAATCTGCACATTCTCCAGCTTCTTACCGCCGTTCATCAATCCCGTTGCAAAGGTAAAGCCCAACAACTCGTATTGCGCCTTTGCCCAGCCGTAATAATTATCGGAAAGCGGGTACATCTCTGGCGTTACAAATTCCTGCTTGCCTGCCCAGATCAGATTCTCGTAATAATCTGCCGCGTGATTTGAACTGATGATCACGGCGCGCCGAACATTTTCCTCCACACACGTCTGATACACATTGTGCGCCATGTCGATATTCGTCATCTCTGCCCAGAAGCGACCCGCCTCGTCTTTTGCCCGCACAAATCCACAGTGAATAATCGCATCCTGCCCCGTGAAATACTCCCGATAAGTATCCCGATCCCGATTCGTCAAATCCGCAATCACCACATCACTTACTTCCTCGCCTTCGCGATTGGTCGTCTTCACATCTAAAATCGTCAGGTCATATCGCTCGCGCAACACAGGCAACATCCGCCCGGCCACATAACCCGTACCCCCCGTAATGAGCACTTTTCTCTTCGCCATATCAACTCCTCAAATCAATCATCACGACAATGGAAATGGCATCCCGACCTTTGGAAAATGTCCAAATTGGTCTTCTCCGCGTAGCACAATAGGCTCCCAGGACTGCTTGTGTGAATTGAGCATGGTCTGTTTGACATGCGGAGGAATAAATCGCACGGTTAGCCCACATCGCCGCCGGTTTGATTGATTGGGATTGCTCGCATGAAATAATTGCCCGTCGTGAACCGACATCTGCCCGGCCCGCAACACAATATCGACCGCCGCGCTATCATCGACATATTCATCGGGAATCTCCTGATTGATACTCAGCAAATTGCCTTCCCGCGCGGATTTGTCGTGTACTGCAATCCCATTTTTGTGCGATCCCGGAATAAAGCGCATACACCCATTCTCCACATCCGCGTCGTCAATGGCGATCCAGGCTGTATGTGCAATGGGCGGTTCAAGCCCCCAGTACGTAATATCCTGATGCCAGGCCACAAATATCTTTGCTTCTGGATCGGGATATTTGCAAAAAAAGTGAGTGGATAACAGCATCACATTGTCGCCCATCACGGCCTGCATCACGTCTAAGATCCGCTTATCCGTTGCCAGTTGCCAGATAAACACCTCGTCAAAATGCCGCCCCTGCAAACCAATCTGGCACTTCTCCTTGCCCTCTCGCGCTTCCAAATCGTCAAATAACGCGCGAAAATGCCCGATCTCGCGTTCTGAAAACACATCGACCTCTGTCAAAAATCCCTGCGTCTCATAAGTTTCGACCATAGAATCTAAAGACATGGTGCGTTCCTTTCATGAGCAATGGCGAACTGTATATAAAATATTAGGAATATCCCGCACGCGCAACCCGTTTTCCAAATTGCTTAAAAAAGAACCGGT
>JAPPIE010000019.1 GCA_028874765.1 Gemmatimonadota bacterium | reverse complement strand
AATCGCTTGCACGATCTCGGATGGGGCTTTTTTTATACTCATCATTTCTTTTTATCCCGCAATGATCATATAGCTAAACCATTCGCTGCGGGGATTTTTGATGTGATAGGATGTGCCGGAGGGTATGTGGACCACGTCGCCTTCTGTGATGTGCTGTTCGCCGTCGGATGTGACGAGGATGCCCCTGTTTTCGAGAATCCAGAAGCCGAGTTCTATGTCGTCGTAACATCGCGCAATGCTCTGCTGGCCGGGTTGTACGGCTTCGCGGTCGATGAAGGCGATGGATTTTAAGCATCCCGTGTTTTCTTCGCCAGCAGGGCCGAGTTGATGCCAGCGAATCGCGCCCGCGCCATCGCTTACGGGCAATACGTCTTCCCAGTTGCGAATCACACATTCGCCTCCGGGTTCGGTGTCGATATTTTTGCTGAGGACGAGGTGTTCGAGCCATTCGTCGTTCATGTCGTTGAACATCTGATGGTAAATATCCGCGGGCAAATACACGGCGTCGCCGGGGCGTACGGAAAAGCGGTCTTCTCCTACGAGAACTTCGCCGCTGCCGCTGATGATATAATACGCCTGTTCGGTTTGCGGGTGTTTGTGGTGGTCGGAGGTTTTGCGCCCTTGAAGTCCGTGTTTGACAATGCCCTGAATGTTGTGTAACTGCGGTGAGTCGTCTTCACCGTGTTTGGGCGTCGCATTTCTCTGTCTTAACCCCGGCCAGCGAATCGCGCTCAGGTGCGCCACTTCGGGTTGCTGGTCTCGCCAGTTTTTGATGTATGCCATGTTTTCCTCTTGTAAGTGTGAAAGAATTTTCGGATTATCTAAGTTAATACGATTGTCTTGTGCCGCAATTCAAAAGTAGGTGGGGACTCTCGTGTAATGAAAAGGAGATCGACAATGCATGATCCCTACTCACTAATTGGCGTGCGTTCATTTATCAATTGCTGTGGTACGCGAACGATTCACGGGGGAACGCTGATGTTGCCGCAGGTGCGCGAAGCGATGATGGCTGCTTCGCGCTTTTTTGTCAATATGGATGAACTCATGGCGGGAGTGGGTAAGCGATTGGCCATGCTCACGGGAGCGGAGTGGGGGATGGTTGCCTCTGGCGCGGCGGCCTGCCTGTGCCACGCAACAGCGGCCTGTGTGACGGGTGGCGATCCCGAGTTGATGTTTCGGTTGCCCGATACGAGCGGGATGAAGCGCGAGGCCGTCATGCCCAGAGAAAGTCGGTTTACCTATGATCACGCCATTCGCTCGGTGGGTGTGACAATCGTGGAGGTGGATAATCTCAGGGAAATGGATGCGGTACTCGATCGGGAACAGGTGACTATGGTCGCCTTGCTGGGGACCTGGGAGGCAGATATGACACTTGAAGCAATTGTTGACATGGCGCGTCCGAGAGGTGTCCCCGTGCTGGTTGATGCGGCGTCGGAGCATCTCCAATCTCCCGAATCCTATACCAGTCGCGGGGCGAATTTGGTCGCTTATAGCGGTGGCAAATACCTGCGCGGACCTCAGCCTACGGGATTGTTATTAGGCGATCGCGACCTCGTCGAGGCCGCCTGGATGCACGCAGCACCGCATCACACGCTTGGACGCGCAATGAAGATTGGTAAAGAGGAAGTTATGGGCATTTTGGCGGCTGTGGAATATCTTCTGGCGGAACGCGATCCCGAGCGGGAATTCGAGGGCTGGATTGTCGATCTCGAGACAATTGCGCGGCATGTAACGCGTGTATCGGGTGTAGAGGCTGAAATTCTCGCGTCTGATCAGTCGGATGTTCCCAGGTTGGAAATTCGTTGGGATGGTGATCACATTGGCCTGACCGGTCTTGAATTGCGCGAACAACTTTTGTGCGGTGATCCACGCATTATGCTGGATGATCGAGGGGCAACGAATACGTCTATTTTTATTTTGCCGTTTTCGCTACAACCTGGGGAAGCGGATATTGTTGGCAGGCATATTCGCGACGCATTATCCCACGCGCCTTTGCCCTTAAAAGAAAAGGTGCGAGAACCGGTTGATGTATCGGGTACATGGGAAATTGAAATTGAGCTTGTGAAAAAAATAGCGCATCATCGCGTAGATATTGAACAAAGTGCCAGCGTTTTAACAGGTACTCACCAGACGCGCTGGCTAAAAAATTCGTTGAAAGGCTCGGTGAATGGAGATGAAATCGCATTTACGAGCCAGCATCGTTTTGAGGGAACCCATCTGTCTTATCGGTTTGTGGGGGCGGTGTTGGGTAGCGAAATGCGCGGCGAAGTTGAAATGGGCAGTTCGGGACAGTCTGCGCCCGGACCGTTGAATCAGCGCGAATATGGCACAGCGAGATGGCGGGCGGTGAGAAGAATTAAAAATTAAGGGGCGGTGTACCTGTCTGCCATCCGCCCAGATAGACAACTGGTCGCCCTGTGAAGAATGATTCTGCATTCATCTGCGGATTACTTTTGTAGTTTTACCAGTTTTTCCCGATTCCATTGCCGCAAAGATGAGTGCCATTGTTTTG
>JAPPIE010000439.1 GCA_028874765.1 Gemmatimonadota bacterium | reverse complement strand
TTTGACTATACACGCGATGCAGTATGGCGCGGTCTCGATGCGAGTTTGAAGCGGTTGAAGCGCGATCATGTACATCTTTTGCAGGTACACGAAGCCGAAAAAGCCGGGTGGTCCGGGTTGTTTGATGCGGGGCGGACTATAGAGGCGTTGTTGGAGATACAGTCTCAGGGAATTTGTGATTATATTGGATTGACGGGTTCTGATCTGGATTTGATGTCTCGAGTGCTCAAAGAGACCGATGTTTTTGTTTCGGTGATTACGTTTTGCAAGTACGATTTGCTGACGCGAGAAGCAACCGAGGAATTGGTTCCCACAGCGGCAGAAGAAGGCGTTGCTGTGATTTGCGCTTCGCCATTGCACGCGGGGTTGTTGGGTTCAAAACGGGAGCAGTGGATGGTGCAGGAGCGGTTTGCCGATTTGTATGACAATCTGATTCGGGTAGAGAAAATTGTTGAAGGTTTAGATGAACCCATGACGCGCACAGCTTTGCGCTATTTATTGTCGGACAATCGGGTGTCGATGTTGTTGTGCGGGGTATCGGATATTGATGAGTTGGAGGATTGTGTGGGTGTGTCGGATGGTGAGAAATTGTCCCGTGAATTGATTACAAAGATAGAGGGGGAATAGTATATGCAACCCATTCGCATAGGTATGATTGGATTGGGCCATATTCCACAGAAAGCACATTTGCCAGCTCTATCCCAATTGGCTGAAAAGGGCGAGGTGGTATTGCAGGCATTTTGCGATGTGGATCAGGGCGTTGTGTCTGAGCAGGCAAAGGTATGGGGCGCGAGATCTATTTATACAGATCACCGTGAGATGTTCGACAAAGAGGAATTGGACGGGGTTTATGTGTGTTTGCCCCCGGCTTTGCATACGGATGCAGAGTTGATCGCTGCGGAGAAGGGGATCGCTCTTTTTGTGGAGAAACCACAGAGTTTAGATATGGCTCAGGCTGTGGCATTTAACGAGGCTATTGATCGCGCGGGTATTGTTTCTCAAGTGGGGTTTATGAGTCGCTATTATCCTTCAGCTGAGTACTTGAAGGCCATGCTCGAAGCGCGAATTTCGCGGCATGCACAGGTACAGTTGTTTTACAGCGGGCGTCATGTCCGATACTGGACGAGCCGCATGGCCCTGTGTGGGGGATCGTATGTGGAAAATACGATTCACCTGATCGATTTGTTGCGTTTTTTTCTCGGCGATATCGAGGCGGTGTCGGCGTTTTATTTTTATCGCGCTGAGGGTGAGGGACCAGAGCCGATCAATATGCCTTATGTTTATGATGTGAATTATCGATTTAAGAGCGGTGTGGTTGCCAATGCAACTACATCGCGGGTGTTGACCGATGTGAATTATTCGCGGCGCGAGGTGACAGTTGTTGCCGACGACGCGCTTTTCGAGTGGACGGCGCAAAATGTCGTGTTGAATGGTGAAGAAGTCGCGGCATGGGATAGTCGTCCCAATGCGTTTGCGTTTCAGGCAGAGGCATTTGTCGATGCGATACGCAAGGGAGACCGCACTGCGATGCGGAGTTCTTATGGCGATGCGCTGAACAGCTTGGCGGCTGTACTGGGAGCCAATGCATCTGCCGAACGCGGTGGGGAGCTTGTGTTGTTAGAGGATATGATTGCCGGACGGGTGACGTGGTCGCCAGGGGAGGATATCTGACTGTGGATATACATTTTGCAACCCTATCGGAATTGGGCGCGCGCTATCGGGCAGGTGATGCGTCGCCGGTTGAGGTGGTGGATGCGTTGCTCAATCGCATTGACGAATACGGCGATCGGACAAAGGCGTTTATTACAGTTACGGCAGAACGCGCTCGCGCCGAGGCACAGGCGACGGAGGTGATGTTGCGGTCGGGATCGGATCTGGGACCTTTGCACGGCATTCCAATTGCGCTTAAAGATCTGTTTCACACGGCGGGTATTCGCACGACTTCAGGGGCAAAAGTATGGGATACTTATGTACCGAAGGATTCGGCGACTGTCGCAAAGCGTCTTTCGCAGGCTGGTGCCGTGTTGATGGGCAAGACCAATATGGTGGAACTCGCGTTTGGGCCTTATGGTTTGAATCCCCATTACGGTACGCCGCCTAATCCATGGGGATCAGAACGCGTACCGGGTGGATCGAGCAGTGGGTCGGGGGTGGCTGTGGCGGCGGGGTTGGTGCCTGTTGCGATGGGTACAGATACGGGTGGTTCTATTCGGATCCCGGCGTCGTTTTGCGGTGTTGTGGGGCTCAAGCCCACGTTGGAGCGGGTGAGCCGTGCAGGTGCAATGCCGCTTTCTTGGACACTGGATAGCATGGGACCTTTAACGCGATCTGTGGAAGATGCCGCGCTGGTATTTGAAGCGATTTCGGGACCTGATGTGGCTGATCCGGTGACGTTAAATCAGCCGCTGGTAGATGTGGTTCGCGGGTTAAAGCGAGATGTGAAGGGCTTGCGCGTCGGGTTTGTGCGCGATCCGTTTTGCGATGGGGCAGATGCGGAGGTTATCGCTTCGGTAGAAGCCGCGGCAGGGGTTTTGTGTGAATTGGGAGTCGATGTGGTGGAAATGCAATTTCCCGAGGCACGGGAAGAGTTAGACGAAGAGCTTGATGGGCGCGGCAGTGCGATGATTATGTGTGTGGAGGGGTATGCATGCCATGGAGATTTTATAGCAGAGCATGGTGAGATGATGGATCCGCGCATTCGAGCGCGGATTGCACATGGCGCGTCTTTTTCTGCGCCAGATTATGCAAGGGTTTTACAGCGGCGCGAAGAGTTGCGGATCTCGGCCCGCGAGACCCTGCGAGATGTGGATGCCGTGATTTGTCCGACAATGTTGACGGTTGCACCGCGTATCGCAGATGTCGATGCTGCGCCCGCCAGGTTAACGACGCGGCTGGTCAATTTTTTGGGTTTATGCGCGGTGTCGGTTCCGTGTGGCTGGTCCGATGAAGCTTTGCCTATTGGCTTGCAGATTATTGGCAAGCCTTATGACGAGGCTCGGATTTTGCGCCTGGCTTATGCTTATGAGCGGGCGGTTGGTGTGCGACGACCATCTGAATTTTAGTAATTAATCCGTTTCTCTACTACGCTCAGTACAACGAAGCACGGGCGGGCAGAGGGGCACCGCCCCTACTACTGATCACTGACTACTGATTTCAGGCATAAATTCCGTGGTGAAGATCAGATTGAGATCGACTTTTTGGTCGATCATGTCCAGGCTGTGGAGGATATCCTGTGTTTGTTGCCACTTTGCTTCAGTTTGGGCGCCCAGGCCCTGTTGTTGTGTGTCGGCACTCTGCAATAGGGGGATCAGATATTTGAAATTGGCGCGATTGAAGGCCTCGTCGCTTTCGGGACGCGCGGCCATGTAGGCTGCTACCGCATCTTCGGGATGATCGACGGCGTGTTGCCATCCGCGCAGGCTCGCCCGCAAAAAGCGTTTGATCAGGTCGGGATTTTCTTTGAGAAAAGATTCGTTGGCAATGATGTTGGTGCTATATACATCGATGCCGTAATCCGATAGGGCGAGGCGATTGACCGCGTGGCCCTGGAGTTCGACTGTGACGGGTTGGTCTTCGGTATATCCGAGCATGGCATCGACTTGACCTGCAAGAAGTGGTGCCGGGCTGGCTTCGCTCATGCCCATGAGTTGTATGTCTTCTTCGGAGATATTCTGGTGGCGCAAGAAGGCTTGAAATTCGCGGTGTTTCGTACCGCCGATATTGACGCCGATGCTTTTGCCGATCAGGTCCTGCGGTGTCGTGATATTTTTTTCTACGAGTGAATAAACGACCACCGGGGTTTGCTGATTGATTACGGCGAGCGATACAATGGGAATGTTGCGCACCCTCGCCATAACAGTTGCCGATCCGCTGGCTACGCCGAGTTTGTAGGTGCCATTGCCCACGACGCGGGCCGCAGTGGGGGCACCACTGCCTTCGAGGATTTCGACCTCAAGCCCCTCTTGTTCATAAAAGCCCTTTTGTTTAGCGACAAAAAATCCCGCGTGTTCCATCTGCGCTTTCCAGTCGAGAATGAATTGTACCTGTGTCTTGTCTGTACTCGCACAAGACAGGGTGATGAGGGCGAGGGCAAGAGCGATGAATATTTTTTTCATGGGAATACTCCTTTTATCGTCCTATGGTTTCAACGGCACCGCCCCAGCGGCGCAGGGCTGTTTTTTCGAGGCCATCAACGAGTAAAAACAGGCCCGTGCCCATGCAGCCGAGTGCGAGCAGGGCGGCAAACATCAAATCGGTGGCGAGTTCTGAATTGGCCAGGCGAATGAGGTGGCCCAGACCTGCACTGGAGCCGACAAATTCACCTACTACAGCGCCAATCACACTGAGCGTGATGCACATTTTGAGTGCGGCAAAAAGATAGGGGATGGCATTGGGCAGGCGCACTTTAAAAAAAATTTGTCGTTGGCTGGCCGAGAGCGACCGCATCAAGTCGAGGATGGATTTGTCAACGGATAAGAGTCCGCGCGTGGTGTTGATCACAACTGGAAAAAAAGAAATGAGGCCCGCAATAATCACTTTGGGCAAAAGGCCAAATCCAAACCAGATGACAAAGACAGGAGCCAGTGCCTCTTTGGGAAAGGTCTGCGTGGAGATGACCAGTGGATAGAGCATCCGTTCGATCAGGCGGGAGCGAGCCATTGCGATGGCGCAAAGTAGTCCCGATGATGCGCCTGTGAAAAAGCCGCCGAGGGCTTCGGTGAGTGTGACGAGACCGTGGGAGAGCAGGAGGCGATGGGATGCGACAAATTTGGACAGGATTTGAGAGGGTGGAGGGAGGATAAATGCGGCGAGGTCGAGGCTTCGCACGACTATTTCCCACAAGCCGAGCAGCAAGATGATAAACAGCCCTGAAAGGGCGTATTCTCGGGCAAAAAATCGGATTAGTTTCACAGGTCAAACAAGATGATTTGAGCGTGGAGGGAACCGGCCTGGCTGTGGTATTCGGGATTTTCGTTCATGGCGAGAAATAGCGGGCCTTCGTAGGGCGAATAAAAATCGAAATAATTGCCCACCGAAAGAATGGGACTGTCGGCAATGCGCCCAACGAGTGCCCCCACATTTGTGCCGGGCAAGAGATATTGATCATTGGCGGGACGCCCTTCAATGCCATCGGGGCCACACCAGACAATTGTAAGCGGACGCATCTCGGGAGACCAGAGGCCCTCTGCAGTGATAATTACGCGCTGGTCTTTTTGTATCTGGAGGTACATTTCTTGCCACACGGCGTTTGGGCGAACGGTTTTGGTAATTGTGAATGCCACAGTTTCTCCTCGGTTTGGGTTGTAAAACGGCTCGCAAAGTACGCCTGTCTAAAATGCTTGTCAAGCGGAAAGTTCGAGAAAGAAATTGACTCAAAATGCATAGGATTTATATTAGGTGTCCGTTGAAAATTTTCAGGAGGAGAGATTCGTGAATCGCAATACTAATTTTGACAAAACCATGAATACCATTATTGGGCGTGGGGCAGTTTCTGAAGGTCATTTTCAAATTGAGGCTGGCGTGCGTGTGGATGGGGTCTTGAAAGGCGAACTCGAGTCATCTGGTACGCTGATTGTGGGAATGTCAGGTGTTGTTGAGGCCAATGTAAAGGTGCGCGACGCATTCGTTAGCGGACGTATTGTGGGGAATCTGGTGGCTGAAGATAAAGTGCATTTGCAGTCGCAAGCTACTTTTATTGGGAAAATTCAAACGGGTGTCTTGATCGTTGAAGATGGTGCTGTTTTTAAGGCTGACTGCGATGCGGGCAGTGAGATACAAGAGGTTGATCAGACCGAGAAAGAATCATCAAATGAAACATAAAAGGCACTGCGCGAGGAAGCGTAGTGCCTTTTTAGGTAGAAGCAAAACCCCAAGTGATCGGTAAGGTTTGCCGACGGCTTGGGGTTTTTTGCTATTGCGCGCGCGCTACGGCTGTGACGCGCTTGGCAAATTGGGAGAGGTCATCCATGAGGGAATAGACTGTGGGCAAGAGGACGAGGGTCAGGATTGTTGAGATAGATAGCCCGGAAATAACTACCAGACCAATTGGTCCCCAGCGTCTTGAAGTACCTTCGGCATTGCCAAAGAGCATCGGTAGTACCAACGGCATCAGACCGATGATGGTGGTGGTGGCGGTCATCATAATCGGACGCAAGCGGTCTTGCCCACCGCGGATAATGGCATCGCGGCGAACAAGCCCCTGTTTTCGGTATCTGTTAATGTGATCGACCAGGACAATACCGTTGTTGACCACGATACCAAACAGCACGAGAAGGCCGTATTTGGCATTGCTATCCATGGCGATTTTGAAGGTGTAGAGACCGAGTGCGACGCCGATGAATGCGAAGAAGATGCAGAACATAATGGTGAGCGGATGGACATAGGATTCAAAGAGCGAGGCCATAATGATGTAAATGAGAATGAGAGCCAGGATCAAAGTCTCGTAGTCCTGATTCTGTTCTGCATTCATATATCTGAAGCGGCGGTCCATCTCATACGTATATCCCTTGGGCAGGGGCACGCCTTCCATGCGCATTTTCATGATCTGCCCCACGCGAAATACCGCCTGCTGGTCTGTGTTGGCAAAAACGGTTACGGTTGACATGCGGTCTTCGCGTTGAATCGTGTTGCGGCCCGTTGTCAGGTCGAAATTCGCCAGGCTAGAGAAGGTGACCATGCCGCCGTTGTCGCTTTCAAATTCCGTTGTTTTGAGTTGTTCGAGGGTGGCGCGATCTTCTTCTCGCAGCAGCACTGTGATGTCGATTTCGCCATCTGGGGTTTTGAAATTGGAGCCACCGCGCGAGCCGAGTGCAGAGGCGATGGTGGTTGCAATATCGCGCGGCGAGAGGCCGTAGCGCTGTGCGCGTTCTCGATTAACTGTGACGCGAATTTCCTCGGTTCCGCTTTCGAGGCTGGTCTGTATTTCGTGCACACCGGGCATCCCCTGCATGCTGGTTTCAATGTCTTCGGCCAAAATGGCCAGTGTTTCCTGGCTGCGCCCTTTGAGTTGAACGCCAGCCCCCACGGCAGAACTCCCGCGGCCCCCGCCAGATTTGAAACGCACGCCTGGAATGTCTTTGGGCAGGAGGGCCATAACTTTGCGCTGAACTTCATCTGTGGTGAGTTTGCCCTCGTCTGCTGGCGTGAGATAAAGGGTTAGACGGGTGCCTCGCCGACCGCTGTATCGGCTGCCAATGGCTTCGATGTCGAGATCGTTTTTTAAGGGAATGAGCAGGTCTTCGGCAATTTTGAAGATCTCACGCGCTTGATCTACATCGTAACTGCGGGGCATTTCAATGGTGAGTCTTACGGCGCGACTGGGCTGATAGCGGAAGGGTTGTTGCTCTACTTTGCCGTAGATGTAGTTGCCGACAAAAAGAAGAACAACAGCCAGGGAGAGAGTTGCCCAGCGGTAGTGAAGGGTGGAAGAGACCAATTTGGCGTACATCGCTTTGGGACCAATTGAACGGTAGCGGAAATAGAGAAAGATGACCAGTGCAATGATGCCGGGAAAACCAATTTTGGCAAATGCCGGCAACGCGCTGATGGTCGTGTTAAAATTTGCCCACAGGCCAGCGTAATCAATTTTGCTGAAGTCCGTGTAATAAATAAAGGCACCCAGACCGAGCGCGGCTATAAGGCCGACGATGCTCTTGAGAACGCGATCGAGGATTTTACCATCATCATTGAAGGCGCGAGAGGCCGCCAGTGGGATGAGTGAGAGCGCGATACTAAATGAGGCAATAACGGATATGATCACGGTAACGGCAAAGTCGCGCATGAAGAGCGAGGTGCGCGAATCGGTGACAAAAATGACCGGGATAAATACGCAGATGGTCGTGAGCGATGCGGCGAGGACTGGAAGACCGATTTCATCGCTGCCTTCGAGTGCGGCCTGTCTGGCATTTTGCCCTACTTCAAACCGTTTGCGAAAGATATTTTCAAGGGCCACGACTGCGGGATCGACGAGCATACCGATGGCGACCATTAGACCCATCATGGAAATGAGATTGAGGGTGATGTTCGATCCGGATTGGCGCATGAAATACATGATCAGGAACACGGTGAGCACGCTGATGGGAATAGCAGAGCCTATGATGAGCGTGCTGCGGAAATTGCGAAGAAAAATAAAGATGGCGATGACGGCCAGAAGACCACCCAGAATAGCTGATTGGCTAAGACTGGCGATGCTATTTGTCACGTCGATGGATCGGTCGCGCACGATGTGCATTCGGAGCTTGTCTTTGCCGACTTCTTCGTGGATGAGGGCGAGTTCATTGCGGACGAGTTTGCAGACATCGACCATGTTGGCCGTTGAGGCTTTCTGGACTTCAAGGTTTAGCGAAGGACGCCCGTCAAGGCGTTCAAAACTGCGGGATTCGGGATAATCGTATGTGACATCGGCAACATCGTCGAGAGTGAGATTGGGGCGAATGGGCAGATCGCGAATTTGATCAACGGTTTCAAACTCGCCCATGCTGCGCACGGCGAGACGTTTGTTGCCTTCGGTGACATATCCCGCAGAGACATTGATATTGTTGCTGTTCAGAGCGCGATTGATGGTGCGGAAGTCCATCTTATAGGCTGTCATGGCTTTTTGATCGACTTCGATGAGGAGATCTTTTTCCCTCAAGCCTTCGAGCACGACATTGGCGACGCCTTCGAGACGCTGCACTCTGGGCAAGATCGTTTGGTTGAATACATTGACGAGTTCCTGGTTGTTTTCACCAAGCCATGTGAGAGAGTATTCGAGAACGGGAAAGTCTTCGGTGTCAAAGCTGCGAATATCGATGCGATCGACATCGGCGGGTAAGTCGGCGCGAACTTGATCGAGGCGGTCGCGGATGTGAACGCCGACGATATCCATATCGGCATCCATTGCAAATTCCATGCCGACGCGCGCACTCGATCCGCTGGATGAGGAACTGATGCTTTCAACGCCAGATAACGTGCCGAGGATTTCCTCAATGGGGCGCGTGATGAACCGTTCAATTTCTTCCGGAGAAGAGGAGGGATAATTCACGGAAACAAAGATGCGCGGGAATGTCAGGCTGGGCAGGTATTCGAGTGGCAATTTGAATACCGAAATAAATCCCATCACCATAATACTAATTGCAACCATAATGGTGCTAATGGGTTTATTAATGGCAAATTCACTGAGTTTCATGGCTCCTCCTTCCTGCGAATACAATAGGTGCGTCAATCCATTTTGGCTTTGACGAAAATAGTAGTGCGATTGTTCCCCCAATGGAGGTTTTAAACAATGGTTTCCACAAATACAACGCTCTCGGGATCGAGGCGACGGTAATCGACGATCTCGTAGCGGTTGCCATCGGCGTCTCGCAGGATCACGCGCACATCGTCAATTACGCGCACGTCGCGCTTGCTACTGGGGATTTCAAATACGCGATGCCCGCGATCGGTTTCCACATCCCAGGTGGGGACATGGAAATTGGAAACAATGCTATTTATTTTTAGAATGCGCGGCATAAAATATGCCTGTTCGAGTGCTATTTCCAATGCATCTCTGCTGTCTGGGTCGAGATCGACCATGTCGCGTACTATGCCTATTTCACCGCCGTCTGAATCGCGGAGCACGATGAATTTTGTGGACGCGTTGAGGGGAAAAGCGCGCAGTACGCCAATCCGCTCGTGGATTTCACCGCGCAGGTCGAGTGTGAGATCGTCAAAATCGTCGAGATACAGGCGAATGTCGCGGGGCGAAAGAAGGGAGAGGTCGCCGGTCAAGTTGGGGAGTGAAGACATTGATATACCTTTATTCGCTACCACGCTCGGAGTTTGGACAGTTCGGTTTGCATACGACAAAGACGCGCGTAAATACCATCATAGGCGATGAGTTCGGTGTGTGATCCCATCTCGGCGAGTTCACCTTTGTCGATGATAAAGAGGCGGTCTGCGTGTTTGAGCGTGGAAAGGCGATGGGCAATGGCAAAGGTCGTGCGCCCTTGCACGAGTCTGTAAAGGGCTTCCTGGATCTGCGATTCTGTCTCGGTATCCATGCTGGAGGTGGCTTCATCGAGAATTAGAATGCGCGGGTTTCGCAGGATCGCGCGCGCAATAGAGATGCGTTGCCTTTCGCCACCTGAGAGCCGAACGCCGCGTTCGCCTACGGGTGTGTCGTAGCTATCGGGCAGGCGGAGGATAAATTCGTGAGCATTGGCTGTTTTGGCGGCTGCGACGATTTCATCGAGTGACGCATCGGGGTTGCCGTATGCGATATTTTCGGCTATGGGTCCATTGAAGAGAAAGGGGTCTTGCAGAACGACGCCGATCTGATCGCGGAGGGATTTGAGGGTGACATTGCGGATATCGCGTCCGTCGATTAATATCGCGCCTTCTTCGATATCGTAAAATCTGCAAATCAGGTTGATCAAGGTACTTTTGCCCGCGCCAGAATGCCCGGCAAGGCCAATCATTTCGCCGGGTTCAACGGTAAAATTGAGGGTTTTGAGAACGGGTTTGCCGGGTTCGTAAGAAAATGTCACGTCGTCAAATTGGATGCGTCCTTCAATGGCGGGCATTGGGTAAGCGCTGCGTCTGTCGGTTACGTCGGGCTGTGTGTCGAGCACTTCAAAGACGCGTTCGGCAGAAGACGCGGCTCTCTGGAAGCGGTGGTTGAGGCGGCAGAGGCTTTCAACCGGGCCGTAAAAACGCCACATGTACTGCGTAAATGCCACAAAGTTACCCAATGTCAATGCGCCGTCGAGAACAGAGGATCCCCCCACGAGCCATATAATCAGCGTTCCGATAGATGTAATAAAAGCCATGACGGGGCTGAAGATGCTGCGAATGCCCGCAATTTTGATTTCACCCTTGAGGAGGTCTTCGCTGCGCGTCTGAAATTTACCGACTTCGCGGTTTTCCTGTGCGAAGGCTTTGACCACGCGCACGCCGGGGATGGTGTCGGCAAGGAGTGCACTGATAGCAGCCCAACGTCGAAACAGACCGCGATAGGTGCGATGCAGGTGGTGGCCAAATTTGAGGGTTGCAATAATTAGAAGGGGCGTGGGAATCAAAACGAGGGTGGCGAGTTTGACATTCATCGTAAAGAGAATGATGCATATAAAGGCGATGGTGACGATGTCGCGGATGATTTCTTGCAGGCCATCGCTGATAAAATCTTGCAGGCGGCCCACATCCTGGGTGATGCTGGCCATAATGGTGCCGGTTTCGCGTTCGTTGTAGAAGCTGAGAGAATGTCGGTGGAGGTGCTGATAGACCTCATTTCTGAGGTTATAGGTGATTTTCTGTCCAAGAACGGATAGGATATACGAGCGTATGGCGCGAAGGCCCGATTGCGAGAGGTTGATCAGCAGGAGCAGGCCCACGAGGAAATAGAGGATCTGGTATCCGGTTGGTATCCCAAATATACTGTTTGTGATGTCGCGGAAGAAGGTCGTTTCATAATCTGCAGAAGGTGCGAGTACACCATCGATGAGGTCGCGCATCAAAAGCGGTGGGGTAAGGCTAATAAAGGTTGAGGTGAGGAGCAGGGCAAGGCTCAGAGTTCCGAGTTTCCAGAAGGGACGCGCATAGGCGAGCAAGCGATACAGCAGTTTGCGGGTGTCGAGACAGTTGGTGCAGACTCCCACCCTGCGCGATATGATTGTGCCGCACACGTCACACCGCCTGCCCGAAATCGCGCGCCCAAGTTGGCCTTTTGCGATTTTGTCTTCGGTTTTGCGCGCGTCTTTTACAAGAGCCTCAAGTCGGTGCGTTATCCGATTGAATTTCTGGTTATGGCCTTTGGTAAATCGCGCGAATGTGGCGCCTGTGGTTGCGGTGCGGACTTTGAGTAAGCTGTTGCCAAACAGGTCTTTGACTTCGAGATTGGTAATTTCGGAAAGTGGGATGCGCTCTGTGTGTGGCGTGGAATTGCCGTTGGGGCTGATTGCGAACAAGTGTTTGTCTGTGGCGAGGAGATAAGCGATGCCATACGTGCCATCCAGACAAATGTCGGTACTGGCCGATAATTGGACCGTTTCGTGCGATGGGATAAGGCCATCTAAAATGTGCTGCGGAGGGATTTCCAGAAGATTTATCTCGGAAGCGTTTGCCACAGATCAACTCCTGATAAAAAGAAAGTGTTTACTTACTTATAAATTACAAGAATTTGGCAAATGCGTCAAGACAAGATAGGAGTGGGTCAGGTGGAGGTATCCGCAGAAAAAAACGCGAATAATTTGAGCGTTTTTCGCAGATGAACACAGAAAAAGAAAAAAGAAGGTCAGACAGATCTGAACATGCGATGCCAGAGGGATGGCTTTTGAGAGCGTTGCCATGTTTTGAGACGCGATTGCCAGTCGCGTGGGCGTTCGGGCAGGAGGGGGAAACGCGTTTGTATGTATTCTTTCTGTGCTTCGATATCGACTTTGACAATGGGCGCATAAGCTGGCAAAAGCGAGCGGTTGACGAGTTGTCGCTTTTTGCTGGCTTCGATATTTTCGTGCGCGAGGCGCAGGTTTTCGAGGTAGCGGTATGTCAGATCGCGCACCCGCGCATTGTATTGTTTGCACAATTGGTCAAAGGTGCTGATGGTCTCAAGGAGATCGGACGCGGGTGGCGTTTCCGAATTGGGGTGAAAGTTTTCTGGTAGTGCATTCAAGCCAAGTGCTTCGCACATCTCTTTGTCGTTGGAAAATGTGCGGATGAGTGTTTGTGCAAGGGGAAGAATTGCTTTTTGCAATGGCGCGATTTTTTCGGTTGTATGCCGCAGGTGTTCGTCGGCTTTTTTGAGGTGTTCTTCTGCGTCTTTGCGCTCCTGGAGGTGTGCGGGTAGCACGTTGTTGTCGCGCAGGATTTTGCCCGCCATGCGATATTCCGCATCGGGGCGAAAATACGCTTTTAAGTTGAGCGGCTCGCCTTTGCCGGGAATATCGGTATCATCTGACACGGCGTCGCGCAGCATTTCATCGGGTGTGCGCCTTTCGGGCTTTCCATCAGGCGTGCGTCTGATTGTTTTGTTCACTATATTCCTCCGGGAATTTGGCGGGTAAGTCCTTTTTGATAAATATACCCAGAACCAGGTCTCATATCAAGAAGCAGAATAGCAATTGTTTTTTATTTCAAATAGGAGATCGTATATGATCATTACACATGTTCGCGCAGTGCAGCCCGATGCGGATCGCGCACCCGCTGGTTGGCGCGGAACGATTGGACAGATTCTCGTTCGGATTGATACGGATGATGGGTTGTCGGGATACGGTGTTGGTGGAGGCGGCCCGGCGGGTATTCACGTGGTTCAGACGGTGTTGCGCGAGGTTTTGATTGGCGCAAATGCCGAGGATGTCGAGGGATTGTGGGATGCGATGTATCGCCATACCGCGGCTTATGGACGCAAAGGCATTGCGATGATGGCGATTAGTGGCGCGGATTTGGCATTGTGGGATTTGCGGGGCAAGCGGGCGAATAAACCGCTCGTCGAAGTGCTGGGGGGAACGCGAATGGCGGTGCCGTCGTATCGCACGGGGTGGTCGCGGGATGGTCTTGAGGGCGCACTCGCGCTGGGCTATAAGGCATTAAAATTTGGCATTGGCGGGATGGATCCCCACAGTGAATTGGATGCCATAGCCGATTTTTTTGCGGATGTGCGATCAGTTATTGGCACCGATATCCAGTTGATGTGCGATGCGTCAATGTCGTGGGATGTAGAGGGCACGTTGCGCGCTGCGGACCGGTTGGCTGAGTTCAATTTGGACTGGTTGGAAGAGCCGCTTTTGCCAGAGGATTTTGACGGCTATGAACGGTTGATGCGCGAGAGTCCCATCCCCATTGCGAGTGGCGAGCACGAATATACGGCGCGCGGATTTGAGGATCTGATGCAAAGGGGATTACACGCTATTTATCAACCGGATGTCTGCTGGTGCGGGGGATTGACAGAGTTGGTGAAAATTTACGCGTTGGCGAAGGAGTACAATACAGAGGTATGTCCACATCGCGGGGGAGAGGTGTGGGCACTGCACGCGATTGGTGCACTTGATCCCGATCCGCTGGCTGAAAGTGGACGTCCCTGGATGACGTGGGTGTGCGACCAGCCGCAAGTAAAGGATGGCAAAATCGCGCCAGGTGAGGGACCGGGGTTTGGGGTGTGGTTCGATGATGGCCTGTGGGAATAGTGAAGGACGTTCAGGGTAGATGTTCTAACAAGAGATATTCAACGCCATGTTCGTTGAGCAACTTCAAGAACTCTTTGAAGTCGTCTGGTAGCTTGATCTCCATAATTGATCCGACGAAGAATTTCGATTTGCTTCAGGCGTTCGCGAGGTGTTTGAGTAAGCCAATATGCACGTTCTTCCGACGTGTCGGAAAGTGAGCCTATAGAGAGTGCTGTTCTATCCAGTTTTAGAGGGATGTGAGGCTTTGCCATTCGTCTATCTCCATCCAAGAGCATTTGATGGACAATCCATCGATGCTCTTTTTATTTTTCAAAGAACGCTTCGCGCTGTGAGGTCACATTTTCAATGGGAATGGGTTTGGAGAGGCCGACTTTGAAGGCGAGCATCCACATGACAAAGATGCCGAAGAGAAGCATGATGAGTTGCCAAACCCAGAGCGAGGGCAAACCAAAAGGCGCCCATGTGGCCGGGGTATTGGGATCGGAAAAGAGGGTGTTGCCAACCGTGGCAAAAGGCCCGAATCCAACGAGGAACCACAAAACTGTGAGGACCCACGCCGGTGTCACCCATTTCTTCTGGTCTTCAGTGAGGCCGGAGACGGCCTGGATGAAGGCATGGTGTTTTTTGCGTTTCTCGCGTTCTTCGCTGTTTTCCGAGCCAAATTTCGAGACGAGCAGGGCAATGATCAGGTTGGCGAAAATGCCCCAGCCCGCACTGTGAATGGTGAGTGGGAATGCGCCCCAGGGAAGCCCAAATACGGCTACTGTGCGGTCGGTCAGGGTGACGGCAATAAGGCCGGCAACAAGGCCCCAGACCACGCCTTTGCGGGTGAGCCAGGGAAAGTAACATACGCCCATGAGGGCCGGGTACATCTGGAAGCCATAGGCAACTGCCAGGCCGCCGAGCATGACGATGGCGCCGGTGAATTGCGCGGCGACGAATAGCGCGACCACTGTGACGACGATGACAAAGATGCGCCCACAGAGTTTTTGCACGCTGTCCGATGCGTCGGGGGCGACGTACTGTTTATAGAGGTCGCGGGTGACCATGCCCGAGAAGGTGGACATGTAGGCTGCTCCGGTGGATTGCATTGCGGCGAGGGCACAAACTGCGAGCAGGCCAACGAGCCAGGGAGCCGAGTCGGTGAGCAGGTTGATGAGTTGGGGGACGAGGTTTTTGTCATTGGCGGATTCAAAGATGCCGTTTGCAATGAGGATGTTGCCCCCAATGCCCTGAAAGATGGTGAAGGAGAAGAGGATGATGCCGATGATAATTGAGGATGCCACCACTTGCTGCCAGCGGAAAGGTTCGCTGGTTTTGTTGGAAAAGCACCACATGGAAAAGGCGGGTGAGGATTGGATGCCCATGAGCGCGAACATGTAGGTGAGGCACATCATGCCGGTCCACACGCTGCCCTGTGCTTCTGCCCCTGAAGATACGGCCTGGATAGTTCCCGGCATAGCCACGATGTTTGAGTGGCCAGCGGGGGTGAGTTTTTGACCCGATGCGAGGTCTTGTTTGACATAGGCTGCAAGGCCGTCGGTAAAACCGCCCCAACCGCCTGCAAAGCTGATGGCGATGCCCCCCAGGATGACAATGCCGAGGGCGAGCAAGATGCACTGGGCGCAGTCAACATAGGCAACGGAGCGAAGACCACCGGATGCGACGTAGATCATAACAATGGCAGAGAGGGCGAACATGCCAATTTCAATGCCGATCATGCCGTCGGTGAGTACGTGGAAGAGGTCGCCAGAGGCGCGGAGTTGTACGCCGAGATAGGGTACTGAAAAGAGGAAGGCTACGAGAACCGTGAGCAGGCGCATGGCATTGCCACCGTAGTAGGTGGTGTACATTTCGCCGGGGGTAATGTGTTCAAAAGCGCGACCAACGACCCATTGGCGGCGCAAAAAGAGCACGCCTGTAAAGGGTATTGTGAGGGCGTAGAAGGAAGCGAATGCGTAGGGCAGGCCATCCGTGAGGATTTTGCCGGGGTGTCCTACAAAGGTCCAGCCAGAAAAGCTGGTGGCGGTGGCCGCGAGGACAAATACCCATAAGCCAATGGTGCGCCCGGCCACGAAGTAGTCAGTTGATGTGCGCGAAGAAATAGCACCTCTGACACCCCAGAAGAGACAGTAAGCCCAGTAAAGTCCCACAAAAGCAAAAAGCCAGATTAGTTTAGCGTCCACGAAAAGCCCTCCTGTTATCCCATTTATCAATGCTATTGAATACTTACATCATAATATTTCAGAAACAGAATGGCAACCTTTGATTTTACCATGCAATCATTGCATCTTTGAACAAGGCTTTCAGGTCTTCTGCTTCTGCGGGACGCGGTGAGAGTTTGGTGACGCGGTGTTGGGGGAGGGTGCCTTCGATGAGTGCGGGGATGTCGCTTTCAGCGAATCCGATTGCTGACAGACCATTGGGGACTTCGAGTTGCTTCATCATGGCGACGATTTGATCGGCGAGGATGTGGCCCGCTTCGTCGGGAGATGCGCTGGAGATATCTGCGCCCATGATCTGTGCGGCCCGAAGGTGGCGGTCTGGCAGTGCGGGTCCGGTGAAGCGAAAGACAGGAGGAGCGTTGAGGACGACGGACATGCCGTGTGGGATGATGGCGTGGTCTGTGATCATGCCTTTGGGTTTGAAGTCTCGCACCATACCTGAGACGGGATACGACATGCCGTGGCAGAGGTGAACGCCTGCATTGCCAAAGCCGATGCCTGCGAGCGATGCGGCGAGGATCATTTGCGCGCGGGCCTCGTCGTCGTCGGGGTTGCGAACTGCACGAGGCAGGTATTGCGTGGTCATTTCAATGGCTTTGAGTGCCCACATGTCGGAAATGGGATTGGCGCCCTGATAGGCGGGGCGTTCGATTGGGCGATTGGGTCTGGGGCGTTCGGTATAGGGGATGGCGGTGAAGGATTCGAGGGCGTGGCAAAGGACGTCGAAGCCGGTTGCCGCCGCGATGGAAGGCGGCATGGTGCGCGTGTTTTCGGGATCGACAATGGCGAGGTCGGGTTTGAGATAGCGGTGTGCAATGCCGGTTTTGACGTGGCGGTCAGAGAGGTCCATAATGGCTACGCCCGTGGTTTCGCTTCCCGTGCCTGCTGTGGTGGGAATGGCAAAGAGGGGTTTGACGGCGCCGGGAACGGGTTTGCCCTGGCCGATGGGCGCGTTGATATAGGCGAAGAAGTCGTCGGGATAGGTTGCAAATAAGTTGGCGGCTTTTGCCGTGTCGATAGATGAACCGCCCCCAATGGCGACATAACCTTCATAAGCGCCTTCTGTGGCAACTGCAATGGCGTCTTTGAAGGAGATATCTGTGGGTTCCACGCGTACGCGGTCGAACAGGTCATATTCAATGCCTTCGGATTCCAGGCTCTCTCTCGCGGTTTGAACGGGGGGGAGATCGACGAGGTTGGGATCGGTGATGACGAGGACGCGCTCGAGGCCCATGTCGGAGAGGTCCATGCCGATTTCGCGCGTTGTTCCCACCCCAAAACGCAGGTTTGAGGCTCCCATTTGAAATGCAGTGTCTTTGTTCATGTTTTGATTCCGATAATTGCAGTTTTGATATAGTTGTTCTTTCAGGTGCATCGCCCAGTGTTCGATAGGCGATGCACCGCAATTCGATCTCTTGCCTCACATGTCCATGTCTTCGTCCGCAGTTTCGGCAACATGGGCCTCAATTTTGCCGATTATTTCATCGGCGGTGTTTTCCTTAGTCAGGGTTTCCAGCAGGGCTTTATCCGAGGGGTTGATGATCAAGACCAGCCCGGTCTTGTTGTTGGTTTTGAGGTGTTGCTCTATGCCGAGAGCTGCAGCCAGCAGACGGGCCTGGCCGGTGCGGTCTGCGTCGGTTACGTCCAGGGTGAGAAAGAGAACAGGCTCGGCAGACATGGTTTCCCGGACTTCGTCGAGAATGGGCACCAGTGCCTTGCAGGAGCCGCACCAGTCGGCGTGTACCTTGACCACGTACAGAGCGGGCGTGCCTTCGCCTTCCACATCGACTGTGCCTGCAAAGGCGGGGGGTGTGGTCAGCAAAAAGGCGAGGGCGATGAGGGAGAGCGTGCGTCGGGCTTGCATGGGTGTACTCCTTGGAATGGGTGAATGAGCGTTGGCTCGGGTCTGCAATTTGCAGATATAAGATATGTTTTTTCTAACTCAGGTACAAAAAATAAGTTGCAAAAAACAGACTGGATTATTGCGTCTATCTTTTTCTATGTCTCAATCTATCGACTGCTACGGCGATGACTATAATAATACCGGTGACGATTTCTTGCACCCAATTTGGCAAGCCCATTTGTGAACAGCCAGAGCGGATGACGGTCATGATCAGTGCGCCGACCACGCTGCCGAGTACTGAGCCTTCACCGCCCGAGAGGCTACCTCCGCCGATGACAACGGCTGCAATGACGTCGAGTTCGAGGCCAACAGCGACCGTGGGATCGCCTACGGTGAGGCGCGAAAATTGGAGGAGCCCGGCTATGCCTGCGGATGTTCCTGCGAGGGTATAGACGAGTAATTTGGTGGCTTCGACGCGGATACCGCACAGGCGAGCCGTGTTTTCGTTGGATCCAATGGCGACGATGTGTTTGCCCGGGCGGGTATAGGCGAGGTACCCGCCAGTGAGGAGGGCGAGGATGATTAGGAGCCATACGCCGGGCGGGAATATCCACCACGCACCTCGTGGAAGTGCTGCGAGCAGGTCGATGAGATAGGTGAGGGGGGCGTCGATTTTCTGTTCGCCAGCCAGTCCTTTGGCAATGCCGCGCACGAGCAGTAGCGTGCCGAGTGTGACGATAAAAGGCACGACGCGAAAACGGGTGATGATCAGGCCGTTGACAAGGCCGCACAGCGCACCTGTGAGTATGCCGATGAAGGCGGCGAACAGGGGGGATAGACCAGCCTGGAGCGATGCGGCGATGGTGACGGTGGTCAGGGCTATGATGGAGCCGACGGAAAGATCAATACCTCCGGCAATGATGACGAGGGTCATGCCGAGTGCTGCTGTGCCGACAATGGCTGTTTGACGCGCGATGGTTTCGAGGTTGCGACCGCTGCTAAAGCTGTCGGGACCGAGAATGGCGAATAGGCCGTAAACAGCGAATAGGCCGAGCAGAGGGGCAAAACGCGATAGATAATTCACAGTGCGACCTCCTGTCCGGTCGCTTCGAGCATGAGGCTGTGTTCGCTGCATTTGTCAACGGGATGCACTGGGCCGAGGCGACCGCGATACATGACGGCGATGCGGTCGCATATCCCGAGGAGTTCGGGCAGGTAACTGCTTATGAGGAGGATGGCTTTGCCCTGTGTTGCGAGTTGGTCAATCAGGTGGTAAATGTCGGCTTTGCTGGCAATGTCAATGCCGCGCGTGGGTTCGTCCAAAAGCAGGCAATCTACGTCGTGGTGGAGCAGACGGGCGAGCGCGACTTTTTGCTGGTTGCCGCCGGAGAGGTCTGCAATGGATTGTGCAGGTCCCGATGTGCGAATGTCGAGGCGAGATATCCATTGATGGGCAATGGCGCGCAGTTTTTTGGGAAAGATGAGTCCTCTGGGCAAGCGCGAGAGGGTGAGGTTGTCGGCCAGACTCATCGATTGGGCGAGGCCCTCGTCTTTGCGGTCTTCGCTGAGCAGTCCCATTCCCTGCGCGAGGCGCTGTGCAGGTGTTGCGCGGCCCGTGTTGTGTGCGAAGGTGATATTGCCTTTGCGGATGGGGGCAAGGCCAAAGAGCGCGCGCAAAAGTTCTGTGCGGCCAGCACCGATGAGTCCACCTATGCCGAGTACTTCTCCGCGATGCAGGACGAGGGACGCGCTGTTGGGGAGAGGGTCGGCAGCGAGGTCCGTGAGATCGAGGAGTGGTTCGCCCGATGTGCGGTTGGAGCGCGGAAAAAAGTCATCGATTTGCCGGCCGACCATGAGGTGAACGATGTCGGATATGGGAGTTTGTGCGACCGGGCCACTGCCTGCTTTTTTGCCGTCTCGCAGAACTGTGAATTGATCGGCGATTTCTTTGATTTCTTCGAGAAAATGCGAGATATAGACGATTGCCAAATTTCGCGCTTTCAGGCGTTGCATCACGCGAAATAAACGGTCGGCATCTGCGCGCGTGAGGCTGCTGGTGGGTTCGTCGAGGACGAGGACGCGGCATTGAACAGAGAGTGCGCGTGCAATTTCTACAATTTGTCGTTCGGCAATGGTGAGGGTGCTCACGCGCGCGTGGGGGGCGATATCGGCATGGTCGAGTTCTGTTAGCGCGTTTTTTACAAGGGCGTGCATGTCTGATTTCTGCAATAATCCGCGTCGCGTGATTTCCATTCCGAGGAGGACGTTTTCCACAACGGTCAGATGGGGTGCGAGGGAGAGTTCTTGATAGATCATGGCTACGCCCTGCTGCCGCGCCTGGAGGGGATTGGCAGGCGCGAAGGGCGATCCGTCAACGTTCATTTCCCCGGCATCGGGCTGCAAGGCTCCCGATAGCACTTTCATCAGGGTGCTTTTGCCCGCGCCATTTTCACCGATGAGGGCGTGGATTTCGCCGGCTGAAACAGCAAAATCGACATTGTCGAGCGCGATGGTTGCGCCAAAGGTTTTGCGAATGCCGCGCATGGCAAAGCGCGGGTGTTTGGGTATGGACATAGAGGATGTGCCTGACCGCTTTATCGGACGAATCCCAACGTGCGGTGGATAATGTGCGGGTCAATCACGATAGCGGGTTTTGAGTTGCGCGCGATTTGTTTTCCGAAAGCAGAAGCAAATGCGAGGAAGTCCGAGAAGCCGACCATACCATCTGCATCGATGTCGAATCGCGGGTCAAAATCCGGATCCGAACTGCTTGTGCCAAAGTGGGCGGCGAACATGAGGAAGTCCGAGAAGCCGACTATGTGATCGCCGTCAAAATCGAAAATTTCGAGTGCGACCGTGGGGGTGAATCGAACTTTTTCGAGGTACGCAAATAACAGGTCGAGATCCCGAGACGATTCAGCAATTAACACATCTGTCCCTTGCTGCTCAATTCTGAAGTCTGTGGATCTATGGTGTTTAATTTCGAGCACGTCCTCGTAGGCAGTTTTGAATTCTGTCGCGTCCTGTTCCGTATCCCAGGTCGTGAACAGGACGAGCGCGGGTGCACCATCGCGGTGTTTGAGGACGACATATTGGTCGCCATGCCAGCCTGCGGTCGCTGCGTGTGATGGGGTGTTGACATCAAAGGTATTGAAGATGATTCTGAGGCCAAATTCGCCCAGTGTATCCCTGTCCAACAATTCCCAATTTCCCGCGAAGGATTCATTTGCCAAATCTGGAAGTGTGATCTCCTCGATAGATTCCCCCGCGAAGTATTTGTCCGGATGGAGGATGTGTTCCATCGACATCGGAAGATTGGTGTACGCGCGATTCACTGTTGCCCATCCCCCGCGTCTTTTCAGGGCAAATACAAAGGCCAGCCCGCGGAAATAGATTCCAAGTTGCTGTTCAAATATAAAATCGGGGGTTTCGTCAATCGCCTGGACGACCTGTGGATCGGACTCTATATCTTTGAGGTTGCGCTTGACTTCGTCAACCGTTGTGTTGGCAATCGTGTTTATGAATTGTTGTAGTTGGGCATCTGACATCGCTTGTCCAGCGCGATCTAAAGACCAGAGGTATTCCACCAGCGTTGCATCGCCTTCTGCCAGAGCTTGATGGGCTAATAATTTGTCGCTGTTTGTAGCGCTGAGCAAGCGGTCGAGTCCAAAGTGCTGGTCCTGTAGCACATGCGTAAGTTCATGGACTACGATTACCCGAAGCTCTTGTATGGGAATTGATCCTGTCGGGATGTTGATAGAACGGTTTGCGGGATAGTAATAGGCTCCTATTTGGCTCTGTGAGGCTCTTATCAGAGCTTCGAAGTCGAAGGGGATACCTCCGTGGTACAACCCGATGGCGCGGATTAATAGATCGTAGTTTTGACGAATTGTTTGCGGTACAGTCTGATTGAACTCATCGTTTATGAATGCGGTGATTTCCGCGTTTGTCTGATAGCGTATTGTGAATGGCTGGATAAAGTTGAGCGAGCGAATTGAAGATACCTGTGGTTTAATCGTTTCGCTTAGCGCAGTCAGGTTGGGTAAGAACTGAGATAGGGCGATTGAAGGGATGGCGGTGATAATTATTGCAATTCGGAAAAGTTTTTTCGCCATTTTTGTTCCATTTACTTAAGCCACTTATCCAGGTCTGGGGTCAATACATCTTTGATGTCTGGATTGTTCATGTTGTCTTTGGTGACGAGGGCGACGCCGGTGTCGATGCGTTTTTCCACGGGTTGATTTTTGAGATGTGCGACTATGGTTTTGACGCCGAGGTAGCCCATTCTAAAGGGGTTTTGAAGTACAAGCCCGTGGATTTGGTCGCTTTCGAGGGCTTCGACGAGTTTTTCCGAGCTGTCAAAGCCGATGAAGATGACACTGCTGGCGAGTCCCGCGTCTTGCAGGGCGCGCAACATGCCAAATGTGGTGGATTCGTTGGGGCAGAAGATGCCCTGGATGGTGAGTTTGCCGTTTGCGTCTTTCATGGGCGCGAGCAAGTTCTCGCTGGCCTGATACGCGCTTTCGGTAGTGGCGCCGCCGTGTTGGTTTGATGAGACAATTTCGATGTCTGGATGCTCGCCTATTGCGTCGAGGAATCCCTGTTCGCGTTTCATGGTGCTGGCAGAGCCTTCCTGGTAACGCAGCATGATGACTTTGCCTTTTTGGTTCATGCGTTGGGCCATGTCGGCACCTGCGAGGCGTCCTCCGCGATAATTGTCGGTGGCGACAAAGGAGACGAAGTCCTCGCTTTGAAGGCCGGAGTCGATGATGACGACCGGGATGCCGCTGCGCACGGCATTGGCGACGGGTACGCGAAGGGCGGTGTCGTCGAGGGGCGCGAGCACAATGCCCGAAACGCCGCGAGAGATGAAGTTTTCGACCAGTGCGATCTGGTCTTCGCGGTCGTCTTCTTTGAGTGGGCCTTTCCATATTATTTCTATGTCTAATTCGCGTTGTGCTTTGACAGCACCTGCGTGAATCGATTTCCAGAA
>JAPPIE010000436.1 GCA_028874765.1 Gemmatimonadota bacterium | reverse complement strand
CCGTATCAACCCCCTCAAACGCCGGACAAATCGCGTCAAAATCCGAAATATCAGCACGCCGGCAATCCACGCCAGCCACATCGCGGCGATTCAGTGCGCGAAGCTCATACTTGCCCTCAAGCTGCTCGCGAACAGCCCCGCCAATAAGCCCGCTCATGCCTGTAATGAGAATTTTCTTCATGTGTTGTCTCCCTGAACGTTTCACCTCTCTGTAAAATCACATCTACCATCAATGAGAATACATTGAGAATCGGAATTTATCAAGACCGATTTTGCTTGTGGTTCTCTCTTCTTATGCTCAAAGACAAATCCAGTGAGATCCCAATAAGAAAAGCCCAACGGTTTGAAGAGGCCGTTGGGCTTCAAAAAATAATGTTCTATCACACCTTCGCTACACCTCAATTACAGACGCCTGAGTAACTGGTCATAGTCCGCGTGCGATCCTATCCAATGAAAAACATCATCAAGTGACACCGTATCACCCGAAGCAATTTCCCTTCTTACTCCTTCAGCCAAACGATCCCACTGCTCATCAGTTGTGGCCTCAAAACGTTCTGTCCAGGCCTGATCATCTTTCAGGTCAGCTATAATACGTGCGGCAATGGCATCCCGCTGGTCTTGCGGCAATTTTTGAATCTCTGCGACTACCTGTTCAAGTAAATCAGCCATTTCTGTGGCTCCTTGCGCGAAGGGCTGCGAGGATCAAACTCTATCGCTGATTTCAACCAAATGCTCTCTTTGATTTAGCATATCGAGTGCATCGGAAAGCGTCTTTAAAAAAATTGTTCTCAAGCGATCATTTGAGGTATTGCCGCAGGTACACCAGATTATTTTTGGAGGAGGACCTAAACGTTCCAAAAGCTCAACAAAATCCCGATCCTTGGTAATCACAACCGCATCCGCCTCCCGTGCTTTATAAAAAATATCAGGATCTTCAGCCTCTCTGAGACCCAGATCCCGTACATGGAGGACATCAATGCCAAAGGTATCATGAATCCAGGGAGCAAGTTGGGGTGAAATATGCGCGTCGAGCCAAAGGGTCATGCAGCGAGGACCGGATGGTTAAGCCGATCACTGGCAAATCGCAAACAGGCGCGAATGTCCTCAGGTTCAAGGTCTGGATGCTCTGATAGAATTTGTTCACGAGTCAAGTCATGAGCGAGCAAATCCAGCACATCCGTGACGCGAATCCGCATACCCCGAATACAGGGCCGTCCCCCACACTGATTGGGATTGACCGTGATACGATCTGTTAGAGTAGCCATAGATGTCCTTTCTTACACAAAATCTTTGTCCAGCACCGCTGACACAGAGGAAATATAGTCCCTATCAGACATCTGTCAACACCTGACGCTCTAAAACGCGCACCTCAGCCTCCAATCGCTCACCGAGGCGATCTTTCTCCACTTCCAAATTGGAAGACGCCGTTGGACTTCAAGTAGCTTGGAGGAGCTCAGAAGGATCAATCTTCGGGTCCGGCGGAACTGTCTTTTGGGATCAAGATAAATGGATTGGCAATTGTGGTTTTGCCAAAACGCTTGAGTAGTTGGACCTCATTGCGTCCGTCGAGGTTCTCCTCACGGATCACACGCTGGATGGCCGGCTGCCCCAGGCCGGGGATACGAACCACGAAAAATGGCCACAACACGTCAGATTTGTAGTGCTTATCCAGATTCGGGAAGTCCATAATCGGACAAGCACCCTCCTTCTCCCGAAAGGCATCATCATACTCGAAATGCCACTCTCCATCATGAAGTGATAGATGCCCCACATCCAGTTTGCGGTATCGCAACAGAAATTCGGCTGTCTCATCCTGGGGGGTGCGAAGGTGCTTCAGTCCGCCTTGATGGAACAGAATTTTCTTCAGAGTCGCTATCATAGCATACTCCGTTAGGGGATTTTCTCAGACATTATGGCCCTGTTGGCTTGCCCAGTCGCCGTTGTTCCGCTTCCCATCGTAGCGCGGCTTCTCGGGTGGTGCGAAAACCGACCTGAAAAATGTGGCCCCTGTCCCAACCGGGTTTTCGCTGGTGCTCGGCCTCGCGGCGATCAAGATCTCTGGTGATGCCCGTGTGGACAATGCGATTGCCCAACTTAAAGTGGTATTTGTAAACGGTTCTGCTGGTCGCCATGTTATTAGACCTCCACAATAAATTCCTCGCTTAAAAGGATACAGTATTCCGACCATCACCTTCGGCCGCTTCCTTTAAAAGCATTTTTGCTTCAGTCGAAAGGGGGTCGCCCCTACATCTTCTCAAGGCTGTCGCGGCAGGGATGCCGCTCCTACGATTTAATTTTCACACTTCTTACTTCCTAGTGAACTGGTCTGGGAAACGACCAGTTGTACACCGTTCCACACTTCAATCACAACCCAACCCCAAACTCTCTCTCAAACTCCCCCCAGAGATCGAGATCGACATCGGCGGTGGCATCGGAAAGCACCTCGTCGAGTTCGCGGGGAGACGCTGGTCCCACGAGAAGCATGCCATTGCCATTTAAGGGTGCAGCCAGACAAAATTGCA
>JAPPIE010000188.1 GCA_028874765.1 Gemmatimonadota bacterium | reverse complement strand
CTTAATCCGCAAGGATGCGCTCACACTCATCCACAACATTTGACAATAGCTCGTTATGCACACCCCTCTAATAATTCCACCTTTTTCTCTTTGTTCTGCCTTCGGCGACCTACTTTTTGTCACCAGAGAAGACGCGGTTGAGCGTCTGAAGAAAAGTAGGCAAAAAATGCCGCTCTCAAACGCCGAGGGGCTGGCACAGCGCAAAGCGTCCTTGAGGTAGGCACACAATACAATGGCCTTCATAGTTGGAATGCCATAAAAATATCTGCAGCGAGACGGACTCACGCGCTGTGCGTAGTGGCATTGTCTAATTGTAGTTTGTGATGGCTTAGCTCAGGAACGCGTAACATCCGTAAAATATAAAAAGAGGACCGGTCGCCCGATCCTCTTTTTTTTACGGATTCAATACAGGATTCAATGCAAGTGACGGAATCGGAGATCTCGAAAAGCTGTTTTGCTTTCCCACACATTCAGTGCAATCGGTCCAGATTGATAGCTAAAATCGGTCACCTGATTGACCAACTTGCCATCAATATAGGAAGTAAGAGACGCGCCTCGAGCGGCGATTTGCACATCGTATTCCTGTCCGTGCTCAATGGGATAAAGCCAGGATGAGAATTTGCCAACATCATCGAGTTGGTTGAGATTCCGATAGGCAAGATTGACGTATTCCCAAATCTAAAGCATTGGGATTGTAGAATCTTGTTGCTTCAGCAGGGATTGTGGGATCAACAGTAGATGCTTGCTTCCCCGAAGTTCGGCAAGTCTTACGCTACCTCCGCCAGAGGTGGACGCCCCCACCTGTGAATGTTTATCGCCGCGTTGAGGTCTCTGTCTATCTCAAGACCACACGCGCAACAATGGAATGTTCTCTCTCGCAATTCGAGGTCCTCTTTGACTGTGCCACAAGCAGAGCATGTCTTTGACGACGGCAGCCATTGGTCAATTTGTTTGACAACTTTGCCAGTCTTTTTGGCCACATACTTGAGAATGTTCAAAAAGTCTGAGAAGCCCAAATCGCTAATCTTTCGTCCCCACAACGCTTTCATGGCGTCGATATTCAGCGTTTCAAAAAACATTACGTCATATTCTTTACACAGTTGATAGGCAAGTTGCCAGTGATAGTCTCTGCGCTGATTAGCAACGCGCCTATGCACTCTGGCATGATTTACTCTTGCCCTGTGACGATTGTTGCTACCTTTCTTCTTACGAGAAAGATTGCGATTAGCCTTTTTGACTTTCCTCGAATTACGATTGAAGAACAATGGCGATTGTGTCCTTGTGCTGTCTGAGGCTGTTAGATATGTTTGCAAGCCAAAGTCAAAACCTGCGGTTTTACCGTTCTTGATCATGAATGACTTGATACCCTCAGCCTTTGCAACAACACATAGCCACAAATCGCCTACGCGGTCACGTTTGATTGTGACCATCTTGATACGCTCTACATCGAACTTTCTGCTCTTATGGTATCTGAATATACGCTTGCCAATACGCACCTTGTTACGCTCAAGGAATTTGTATCCTGCTTGCTTGAGCGTATAGGACTGATACCGAAAGCGAGACCTGAATGTGGGCGGACGCTTATTATCTCTGGCAAAGAATTTCTGATAGCCAAAGTCTATGCGCTCAACCACATTTTGCAATGCCTGTGACGGCAACAAACGCCAATGAGCAAAGCGTGTTGTTCTTTTCAGCTTTGCCAAATGGTTAATCATTGTGAACTTACTGGGATATTTGCCAAAACGCCGATAGTATCGCTTGTGCAAGGCAATGAAATGATTATACACCTCAGCAAAAGCGTCTATCTCATAGTGCAGATACTTATTGCGGTCACAGAGACTATACATTTTGTATTTGTATGTTAAGTATTCCATAGCATAAATATACACAAAAACAGTAATTTATGCAAGTCTTATGTGGTCTGTGAACGGATGATTTTAGTTGATGAAGTGCTGGCGCACTTGTACACCGATCCACCGCCCACATTGCCTTGAGCAATGTGCCACCATGCTAAAGCAATCCCCCATAAATTCTATGCGCTTCGCCCTGCGACCCAACGCTAAAGCTCTCTGCGAGTCGGTTTTACGCGCAGTTTCTGATAAATGTCTCTTGCGTAGCATCTTCGGTATCATCAGCATCTCGCAGCACAGCCCATATAACCCCAAACACCAGAGATCGGTGCTGGTTAATCAGCTCTCTCATCGCCACCACAGGCTTTATCGACCAGGGTCTTGTCGCCTGTTAATGAATCATTCATCAGAGGTACCCCAATTCGCGCGTTCATACAATAGATACAGTTTTTGTCATAAGGTTCACGAATTTTTCACAGCTAATATTTCTCTACAATCAAGTGTTCATTTTCGGACACCACTGTACCAAAATCGGACACTTTATAAGACGCTAAATTCAGATGATTTTCGTAACCTATTGTAATTCCAACATTTGACTTTTCTGGCATAATTTTTGCTTCATAATTGGTAACTATTTAGGATGGTAGTATTTCGAGGCAGTAGTTTTGTATTTGGAA
>JAPPIE010000128.1:18074-23441 GCA_028874765.1 Gemmatimonadota bacterium | reverse complement strand
TGGATGGTCACATCCAGCGCAGTTGTAGGCTCATCGGCAATGAGCAAATCCGGCTCATTGGCCAGGGCCATGGCGATCATTACGCGTTGTCGCTGACCACCCGATAGCTGGTGTGGATACGATTTGAGGCGCGTTTCGGGATCGGGCAAGTGTACTTTTTGCAATAAGTCTATCGTGTGTTCACGCGCTTGCGCTCGCGTCATTTTGCGGTGCAACATCAGGGTTTCGCCGATCTGTTTCTCAATGGTATGCAGCGGATTCAAGGAGGTCATCGGCTCTTGAAATATCATCGCAATGCGGTCGCCGCGCAGTTGTTGCAGTCGCTCTTGCGACGCGCCCAGCATTTCCTCTCCGTCAAATTGTACGCTGCCGTGTGGATGCGAGGCGCGCGGATAGGGCAGCAATTGCATTACGGAAAGTGCCGAGACGGATTTGCCCGATCCCGATTCGCCTACGAGTGCGACGGTTTCACCCTTTTCAATGTGAAACGATACGCCGCGTACAGCTTCGACGACCTGGTCTTCGAGTTGAAAATGCACGCCCAAATTTTGAACGTCTAACAAGCTCACGCGCTCTTACCCTCCGTTTGCGACAGGGTCTTGCGGACATCAAACGCATCGCGCACGGCCTCGCCGATAAATACCAGAAGAGATAACATAATTGCCAGGACAAAAAATCCGGATAGACCCAGCCAGGGGGCCTGCAAATTGCGCTTGCCCTGATTGAGCAATTCTCCCAGCGAGGGAGAGGGGGGCGGAAGGCCAAAACCGAGAAAGTCCAGCGAGGTCAATACCGTGACAGATCCCACCAGTACAAAGGGCAAGAAGGTCAGGGTTGCCACCATGGCATTGGGCAAAACGTGCCGCCACATAATTGTCAAGTCATTGACACCCAGAGCGCGTGCGGCGCGTACAAAATCAAAATTGCGCGCCCGCAAGAACTCGGCTCGCACCACGCCGACGAGGCGCATCCAGGAGAATAGCAGCATAATTAGCAAGAGCGTCCAGAAAGTTGGCTCAATAATGCTGGCGATAATAATGAGGATAAACAGGGTGGGCAACCCGCCCCAAATTTCGATAAATCTTTGAAAAATAAGATCGACCCACCCCCCCAAATAACCTTGTACGGCCCCGGCTGCAATGCCTACTATGGAACTGAATGCCGTGAGCGCGAGGGCAAATAAGACCGATAACCGGAATCCGTAGAGCAATCGCGAGGTTACATCGCGTGCCTGATCATCGGTGCCCAGATAGTTTTGTATAGAAGGTGGTGCAGGGGCTGGATGCTTGAGGTCGTAGTTGATCGTATCGTAGCGAAATGGCACCAGAGGCCAGATGATCCATCCGTCTTTTTCAATTAATTCTGTTACAAATGGATCTCGGTACTCAGCTTCGGTTTCAAAGTCGCCGCCAAAAAGCGTTTCGGGGTAGGCTTTTAATACTGGAAAATAAAACGCCCCCTTGTGTCGAACCAAAAGGGGTTTGTCATTGGCGATAAATTCTGCTGGTAGGCTCAATCCGAACAGGACGAGAAATATCCACAGGCTGTAATAGCCGCGTCGATTTGCCTTAAAATTGTCCAGGCGTCGGCGCGTGAGACTCGAAATCTGAAAACCCCAAAATTGATCTTCGCGCACAAGATCCTGTTTATCCATAGTTTATTCTCGATATCGCAGAAAGATGTTACGGTGGACAGGCACGGGGGCACTGTCCCTACACTTCTCTGCTTTCAAAATCAATCCTCGGATCTACGAGTGTATAAGTCAGGTCACTTACCAATTGCATCACCAATCCCAGCAAGGTAAAAAAGTAAAGTGTGGCAAACATGATCGGGTAATCGCGGTTGACTGTGGCTTCATAGCCCAGGAGGCCCAGGCCATCGAGCGAAAAGATAATCTCGGTCAATAGTGATCCCGTGAATAAGATGTTGACAAATGCGCTGGGGAATCCCGCGATGACGATGAGCATCGCGTTGCGAAAAACGTGTCCGTACAATACGCGACGCTCTTCCAATCCCTTTGCCCGCGCCGTCATGACGTATTGTTTGTTGATTTCGTCCAGAAAGGAATTTTTTGTCAAGAGGGTCAATCCGGCAAATCCACCAATTACCATGGAGGCGATGGGCAGGGCGAGGTGCCAGAAATAGTCGGTGATTTTGTGGAATAGGCCAAATTGGTCCCATTCGGAGGAGGTCAATCCCCGCAGTGGAAAAAGGTCGAAATAACTGCCACCGGCAAATAATACGATTAAGAAGATCGCAAACATAAATCCCGGTACGGCATTGCCTATGACGATTACGCCCGAGGTCCATATGTCGAATTTGGATCCGTCGCGTACGGCTTTGGTCACGCCCAGTGGAATCGAGATCAGATAAACGAGTAATGTCGTCCATAAGCCGAGGGAGATCGACACGGGCATTTTGTCCAGGACGATATCGACAACGGTTTGGTCGCGATAAAAGCTCTCGCCAAAGTCGAATTGCAAATAGCGCACGATCATCTGATAGAAGCGTTCATGAGCCGGTTTGTCAAAGCCATACATCCGCTCCAATTCCGCGATTAGCTCAGGGTCAAGCCCTTGCGCGCCGCGGTATTTGCTCGTTGTTGATCCCTCACTGCGCTGTTGCTGGATTTGAGATGAGGATAGTTCGCCGCCATCGCCGCCGCCTACGCGGGCAGACGCATCCACATCGTGGCCCTGTATCTGTGCGATGGCTTGCTCAACAGGACCACCGGGCGCGGCTTGAATGATCAGAAAATTGATCACCATGACGCCGAGTAGCGTTGGGAAGAATAGCAAAAAGCGTCTTAATATATAGGATCCCATGACACTTAATTTTTCTTTAAGGCCTCTTCTTTTGCAGCATCAACCCACCATGTATCGGGAAAATACAGCCAGGGTTGCGGCATGTATTTGGGCGAAATATCGGGTTTGCCAAATTTGTTCCAGTACACTACGCGGTGCGCGCGGATATGCCAATGCGGCACTACGTAGTGACCCCACAAGAGGGCGCGATCCAGTGCCCGGGTGGTCGCTACGAGGGTTTTTCTATCGGGTGCGTTGATTAGCTGATCTACCAGCGCATCTACGACGGGATCTTTAATGCCCGCATAATTTCTCGTACCGGGTTCATCCGCAGCTGCCGATGTCCAATAATAGCGCTGTTCATTGCCGGGGCTTAGCGACTGTGCTCTGAGGCTTACAATAGCATCAAAATCGTATTCTTGAATGCGATTTTGGTATTGCGATGTATCTACAATTTTAATTGTTGCTTCCACACCGAGCCGCTCCAGGTTTTGAATATACGGACCTACAATGCGCTCCCAGGAGGGCGAATTGTTGATTAAAAATTCAATTATCATGGTTTCGCCCGATGTATCGTTGGTAAGCTTCCCTTCTTTTACGGACCACCCGGCTGCTTTTAACATCCGTGTGGCTATGCGCAAATTCTGGCGAATATTGCCCGATCCATCTGTTGTGGGCGGTTTGTATTCTGCGGTAAATACTTCCTCGGGTATCTGTCCGCGAAATGCTTCTAATATTTCGAGTTCCTGTCCCTGGGGCAGTCCCGACGAGGCGAGTTCTGTGTTGGAAAAATAACTCGTCGAACGCGCGTATTGTCCGTAAAATAGATTGGTATTGGTCCACGCAAAATCAAATGCATAAGCCAGGGCGTGTCGCACTTTGGGATCGGCAAATTTGCTGCGTCGCGTGTTAAACCAGAATCCCTGCATCCCGGTGCCATTTTCGTGCGGGATTAATTCCTTTATCAATCTGCCTTCGGCTACAGCCGGAATATCGTACGCTGTTGCCCACGACTTGGAATTGTTTTGCAGGTCAAAATCAAATTCGCCGCCTTTTTGCGCTTCGGTTGCAACGGTTCTGTCTTTGTAATAATCGTAGTGAATGACATCTGGATTATAACGCCCTTTGTTCAATGGCAAATCTGCACCCCAATAATTTTCGATACGTCGGTATGTGATCGAACGCCCGGGGTCATGTGCCTCAATTTTGTAAGGTCCGCTGCCGAGGGGCGGTTCCAGTGTTGTTTCTTCGAAGTTTTTGCCTTCCCAATAGTGTTTGGGCAAGATCGCCATTTGACCGACAATGAGGGGCAATTCCCGATTGTCCTTTCCTCCAAATGTGAATTTTATCTGGCGTTCGCCAATCTTTTCAACCTGTTTGATATCTGCATAATAATTGCGATATCTGGGGTTACCTTTGGTTTGAATTGTTTGAAAAGTAAAAACAACATCTTCCGGAGTAATGGGTTTGCCGTCGTGCCAGCGCGCCCCAGAGCGCAGTGTGAAGAGCGCCCATGAACGATCAGGCGGCACTTCTATCGATTCTGCGAGCAAACCGTATTCGGAAAAAGGCTCGTCCAGCGAGCGCTCTGTCAATGAATCGTAGATCAACCCCAATCCATAAGCCGATACGCCCTTGAGGATGAATTGATTCATGGAATCATAGGTGCCACTGGCACTCATTTTTACAGCGCCGCCTTTGAGGGCGTTGGGGTTGGCATAGTCGAAGTGTTTGAAGTCAGGCCCGTATTTCAAATCGCCGTACATTGAGATCGCGTGACCCTTGTAATTGGGCTGATCTGACGCTATGGGTAAAGCAACGAATAGACTCAATACCAGCGCGAATAAAATAGTTTTCATGAGCAGGCTCCTGTTGTAAAATGTTCAAGAAGGAGGACAGACACACAGGTTCGCCTCTACGTCTGCCCTTTTGAAGTATGTGTTATTTCCATTCTATTGTCAAGATACGGTGGTGGGGAGATATACGGGTTCTGTCCTATGAAATAGACTTGAGCATACGAGATCAGGTTTTATTTTATGAATTTTCTAACGCCTGAATGGCACGATCAACTCGCTTCGACCAATACGCACCTTCTTCAGCGTCTATATAGAGGTGAGAGGCTTGCCTCTGGCTTTGTCATCGCCGCGCGGGAGCAAACCGCTGGGCGGGGACGTTACCAGCGTCAATGGATCGCGCAGGCCAATGAGAATCTGACGTTTTCCTTTCTTCTTATTACAAGAGCCGCGTTTTCCCAACTGACATCCCTTCCCATTGCTATTTCTCTGGGTGTATCCGATGCGCTGAAAACTTATGGTATAAGTACGCGAACCAAGTGGCCCAACGATGTTTTGATCGACGGCGCCAAAATTTGCGGTATGCTTCTCGAGCGCAGCGACCAAAAACAGCGCGATGGCACGGCAATTGTCGTTGGTATTGGTCTCAACGTAAATATGGATGCGACGACTGCGGCTCTTATCGACCGTCCCGTCACATCTATGCGTCTTGAAACGGGACGCGAATACGGTCTCGAACAGGTGCTCGCGCGAATCCTTTCGACCACTGC
>JAPPIE010000128.1:0-17974 GCA_028874765.1 Gemmatimonadota bacterium | reverse complement strand
GATTCGCCCGCCTGGACTTGATCCCCTGCGTGTTTTAATATCCGAATGACTTTTCCGGGCATTTGCGCGCTTACGGGTTCGGCATTGGCGGGTGTTGATGCCTGTGTAGATACCGTATCTTCTATATCCACTGTATAAGTTGTGCCATTTACGGTGGCGATATTGCCGTCAATTTGCACGCGCACGGATTTGCCGTTGACCTGCAGCTTATATTCTGCTGCACCGTCGGCAACTGGTACGGGTGCGTCATCCTGTTTTTCGATTTTCCGCACGCCGATTTCGGCATCGCCTTTCAAGAAATCCATTCCCTTATCGCCGCACGTCGCTACGATAAAGATATGTTCATCTGTCGCCTCAATTCCCTCGGCGTCCAGCAGTTTCTTTGCGGCGTCTCTTCCCTTTTCGGGATCGGCATCATTGCGTTCGAGAGGTGGCTGGTTTGTGGGTTCAAGTCCCAACTGATTTGACGCGATTTTCACAACTTCGGGGTCGGGCGGTACAGGGGTTTTGCCAAAATAACCGAGTACCATTTGCCCATAAGGTTCGGCGATTCTTTCCCAGGGGCCAAACATCACATTGTTAAACGCCTGTTGAAAATAGAATTGCGATACGGGTGTGACAGATGTGCCAAAACCACCCCGCTCCACCACGTCGCCCATGGCTTTGATCATGTCGGGATATTTGTCCATGATGCCATTGTCGCGCAACATCTGCGTATTGGCCGTGAGCGCGCCACCCGGCATTGGGCTCCAGGGGATCATGGGTTCAACCGCCGTGGCTTCTGGTGGCAAAAAGTAATCCGCCATGCATTCCTTAAATACTTCTTCGGCGTCGCGGACTTTTTCTATATCGATATCCAGATCGTAATTTGTGCCGCGAAGAGCGTGCCACATGACCAGGATATCGGGCTGGCATGTGCCCCCGGAACAAGGTGCTAACGACAGGTCGATGGCATCGGCTCCCGCTTCCAGCGCAGCCAGATTGGCCTGGATGCTGATTCCGGCTGTTTCATGGGTGTGAAAGTGGATAAATGTGCCGTCGGGCAGCAGTTGGCGCGCCCGTTTAATGGTTTCATATACTTTTGATGGAACGGCTGTACCTGAAGCATCTTTGAAACACACGGAGTGATATGGTATATCGGCATCTAAAATCTCGCGGAGTGTTTGTTCATAAAAATCCGCGTCGTGTGCCCCGGTGCAGCCGGGGGGCAATTCCATCAATGTCACGCATACTTGATGGTGCAATCCCGCTTCTGCGATACATTGTCCGCTGTAGATCAAATTGTTGACGTCGTTGAGGGCGTCAAAATTGCGGATGGTCGTAATGCCGTGTTTTTTGAACAATTCGGCGTGCAGCTTGATGATGTCACTCGACTGTGATTCCAATCCGACTACATTCACACCGCGAGCGAGGGTTTGCAAGTTGGCCTCAGGTCCTGCGGCTTCTCGGAAGGCATCGGTCATTGCAAATGCATCTTCATTGCAATAAAAGTACAGGGACTGAAATCGCGCCCCGCCACCTGCTTCATGATAATCAATTCCGGCTTCGCGTGCGGCCTCTACCGCAGGTAAAAAGTCGGGTGTGAACACTCGCGCGCCATAAACGGACTGAAAGCCATCGCGAAATGCTGTATTCATAAATATTACTTTTTTCTGTGCCATAATTAAATCCTTCGCCAAATGCGGTGCCTACTGAACCAGTACCGACCACAAAATTCCCGCGGCAACAGCTGAGCCGATCACGCCAGCTACATTGGGTGCCATGGCGTGCATCAACAAAAAATTATGTGCGTCTTCTTGTTGTCCCACCATCTGCACGACGCGCGCAGAATCGGGTACTGCCGATACGCCTGCGGCACCTACCAGGGGATTGATTTTTTCTTTTGTCAATACGTTCATCAATTTTGCAAACAGGACGCCACTGGCCGTAGCCACTGCAAAAGATAGCGCGCCCAGGCCAAAAATCAAAAGCGAATCAGGGGTCAAAAATGTCTGTGCTTCTGTGCTGGCACCCACGGAGAAACCGAGCAAGATTGTCACAATATCGACCATTGCCGTGCGTGCGGACTCTGCCAATCGGTCTGTGACCATGCTCTCTTTTAACAAGTTGCCGAAGAACAACATGCCCAGCAGGGTCAATGCGCCCGGTGCAATTAAGGTTGCAATCAAGAAGCCAGCTATCGGAAAGATGATGCGTTCGCGCTTGGAGGGTTTGCGCGGTTCGGGCATGCGAATCAGGCGCTCGCGTCTTGTGGTCAGCAGTTTCATAACTGGCGGCTGAATTACCGGGACGAGTGCCATGTACGAATACGCGGCGATGGCGATGGCGCCCAAAAGATGAGGGGCCAATTTGGCCGATAAGAAAATGGCCGTCGGGCCATCAGCACCGCCAATGATTCCGATGGCTCCAGATTCGGAAGGTGAAAAGCCCAGATAGAGCGCACCGATCAGGGTCAGGAATATGCCCATTTGCGCCGCTGCGCCCAATAGTACCAGTTTGGGATTGGATAGGAGTGTGGAGAAATCTGTCATTGCGCCAATTCCCAAAAAAATCAGCGGCGGGAACAGGCCCGATGTCACGCCAAAGTAAATATAGCGCAATACACTGCCCTCGTCGTAAACGCCGAGGGCCATGCTCGGAATAGCGGGGATGTTTCCCACGATCATGCCAAAACCAATTGGCAGCAACAACAGGGGTTCGTAATCTCTGGTGATCGCCAGGTGGATAAATACAATGCCAATTGCGATCATAATGACATTGCCCCAACTCAAGTTGGCAAATCCAGTTGTATTCAAAAAATCGTAAAATATATCCATCAAATACCTTAGAAACTGTTCTAAACTTTCTGTTTGATTTCGGTACTACGCCTCATGTGCATGACATAACCGATTGCGGCCAGGGCAGAGTCGTCTTCATCCTGTACGGGCACACCATGGTGTCCTGCAGATTCGGGAAATTTCTTTGCTACAACAGCCAATATTTTGGGCAATATTACAATAAATACGCTGATCAATGTCAAAACGCAGAATACAATGATCATCCCGGTCAGCGCAATGCCCATGCCCTGACCGTCTTCAATATTTTGCACGTTAAAGTTAAAATTGTACATAGATTACCATATAGAAGTCCCAAGGGATGGGGGCTTTTTTGAATTCAAATAGCGCCGTAATAAGCAAAGGTTGCAAGCCGTAAATAGTGCAAGAAATGGCGTGGATTGTCAAGATAAAATAGGAAAAACGGACGGATTTAAAGCACAATTTGAATACTGCGATGATGTCTGAGAGCCTCATAGATATTGAGGCGGTGGGATTCGTCGAGGACGACCATGTCCAGGTTTAGGCTGCGATACTTTCCGTGCCTGCTCTGATTGGAAAAGGTCAGGGTATAATCGCTATCGCCCACAATTTTGGCAATCGCCCGACGCATGTGTTTTTCTTCGCGGCCAATGATCTTAAAATTCCATAAACACGGATATTCAATTTCTGGTTGTCTTTCGAGCATAAAAAAGCCTCTCAATTCTTATTAACAATCTTCGCATACCAATGCAAAGCGCATCTGCCCGCCATCGGGTATTTCGGTGTCATAATCTGTTTTTACCCTGCCGGTTGTTCCGCAAAAATCGCATCGGCCAGTCCGATCGTATTCCGATTGGGCTGCGACTTTGAGCATGGTGCGTTCTTTGTGCGCGTAATTTTCGTTTTGCACCTGTCGCATAAAGTTCAGGACTGTCTTATTGGTTTCATTTTGACGGGCGCGTTCAAAAATTTCGTCCATTCTTGGATCGTCGGGTACGCCGCCATCTTCCAGCGTGTGCCAGGCGCGGGCGCGCACATTTGGATCCGGGTCTTCCATGAGCTTGAAGAGCGCGGTCTGTATTTCAGGTACGGGATGCCGCACATGGCACGGACACAAATTGGCAGCGGCTTCGTGCCGGTCTGCCGGGTCGTCGCTTTCCGCCAGTGCCAGATAATGCGGAATGTCTTCCCGCCGCAACCGAAGTTCGCCTACTTTCTTTGCTCTTTTCTGGTATTTATTCATACCATAGCGTTTCTTTTTTGGCATGACTTTCTCCTTCAAATGAGTGGGGTAAGCTTCTCGTATTATCTTTAATAAGACGATGCAACCCCTTTTGGGGTTTCTAAACCGGGTCAGCCAGTTCTATATCATTTTTTCCTCGGTTTTTTACACGGTAAAGAGCGGCATCTGCTTTTCTGAGTGCGTCTTCTGTCGATTCGGGCACGCCGTGATAAACCCCAATGGATATCGTGCCTTCTGTGCGCTCATCAACGGCTCGATTCAGACGGCGGGCTATTGCATAAGCTCGCGCTCTCGGCGTATTTTCAACCACCGCAGCAAATTCATCTCCCGCCCACCGCGATAACAAATCCGATGCGCGCAGCATGTCATTCAATACTTGTGCCAAATCTACTATAAATCGGTCGCCCGCGTCGTGCCCTTTGCTGTCGTTAACCGCTTTGAGCGAATCGGAATCTATGTAATAGAGCGCGAGGGGGTTTCCATTGCTAATTGCGCGTCGCACCATACGTGTAAATACTGCTTCAAAACCACGCCGATTGTAAAGACCAGTCAAAAAATCTGTGCGCGATTCCAATGTCATTGTTTGCACTCGCGCGGCGTTGATACGCGCAATTTCTCGAAAAAAGTTCAGGGAAATATCCGATAATATATCCTCTGCGGATTTCTCGGTCAACCAGACCACATGCGGGATTGCGTGTTGTTGCGCCCGGGCGAGTACGCATTGGGCAGTGGAAAAGATCATCTCGGACATTTGGGGGTGCAGGCCATAATCTTCGCTCGAAATTTTAACACCACCGCAAGATACGCGGTGTCCTGTTTGCTCGGCAATCACGGCAGGTAGAGATGATGGGATTTCACAAACACGCGCCTCATCGGCATCAAAAAGTACGATGATTTTGTCTTCTATTATGTGAAAGCTTTCGGGGGTGGGAATAACAATGGAATTTAGCACTTTAAGTGCCTGCCCCACATTGTCCCCAGGTGCTTGATTGAGAGAATCAATGCTAAAAATTAGCAATGCACCAAATTGCCTGCGATATAAAATATCGACGAGTGCGCGTTTCAAATCGGTCGCGCCTGGCAATGCCTTAGTGTCCATGCTATCTTGAAGTGTTGGAGATGCCATGACTCAGACCCTGAAATCAAGGACAATGCGCTCTCGATGTTCTTTTAAAACGCGATAGCGAATACCCGCACTGTCAAACATGCGGCAAGTGGCTTTTACGGAGTCGGACTCTGGATATTTATTCGCCAGATAGATCACTTCGCGAATGCCCGACTGAATAATTACTTTTGCACATTCATTGCACGGAAATAAGGTGACGTAAAGCGTGCATTCGTGTAAGTCTGCACTGATTTTGTTCAAGATTGCATTCAATTCTGCATGGCAGATATAGGGATATTTTGTGTCGAGAAAGTCGCCTTCTCTGCTCCAGGGAAACTCATCGTCTGAACATCCAATGGGCAATCCGTTGTAACCAATGCCCACGATTTTCTTTTTTTCGTTAATAATACAGGCTCCTACCTGGGTATTGGGGTCTTTGCTTCGTTGTGCCGATAGCAGGGCCACACCCATAAAGTACTCATCCCAGGATAAATAATCTACGCGTTTTTGCATTATATCCTTTCTATGCCAGCCGATCCAGCATTTCTCGTTTGACTTGAAACAGTTGGTCTTTGTTCGCAAAAAATCGCCGCAGTTCTTCGACTACCAGTGCGCCGATGCGATAGGATTGCAGCCCGGCGCAATGCGGTGTTAAGACCACGTTGGGCAAACGGCGCAATGGGCTGTCCATAGCAGGTGGTTCGGGATCGGTTACGTCTAAAAAGGCGGAGAATCGCCCTTTTTGCAATTCTGCGATCAGCGCGGCTTCGTCGATATTGGCACCGCGCGATGTGTTGATAAATACGCAGTCGTCGCGCATGAGTTTGAAATGCGTCTCATTCCAGAGGTGATATGTCGCGTCCAATTTGGGCGCGTGAACGGTTACGACTTCTGCCTCGCGCGCTATTGTTTCCAGGTCTGCGAGTTCTGCGCCAAATTCCTCTGCGCGATCTGGCGTCACAAAGGGGTCGTAGAGCAATGTGCGCGTCTGATAGGGTTGCAACAACCGCATCACGCGCTGCCCGACCTGACTGGCGCTGATGACGCCGACGCTGCGTCGATATAGAGAGCGGGATTCGGTCTTGTCCGGTTTTTTTTCGCCTTCTCGCATGGCGCGCGAATGGGAAAATACCCGGCGCAATCCCATGGTCATGAATCCCATGGTCATTTCCGCGACATCATCGGCTATTGCGGGCGCGGCACTTGTTACCACAATATCTTTTTCCCAGGCTTCATCGCAGATTTTTCCCTTTACAGTGCCCGCGCCATAAGCCCAAATTTTCAGCGTTGGCACGCCTTCCAGAATGGCAGGTGTCAAATCTCCTGAATTCCAACTCGTCATCGCCCCGTCCATTCCGTTCAGAAATTCAGCCGCTTCACCATCTACGATATCGCGGTCCTCGTCGTTGATTGTCACATTTGCAAAACTTTCCAATGTTTCCAATTCCCGATCACTCAAAATTCTTTCTCTGAGAGATTTCCGAATTACAATACCGACTTTTGGTTTGCTCACACTGATACTCCTTTGGTTACTGTTTCTCGTATTCCGGATTGACCAGATGCACGGGAGTCTTTCCCGTCAGAACTCGCCGCGTCTCCCAGGCGGCCTTTTTTTGCAATTCAATGATAGATTCTTCCGAATAAAAAGCCGAATGTGGGCTGTGAATTACCCGGTCTGTGTGGATTAAATGATCCCCTGCTTCGGGTGGTTCCTGGCATCGCACGTCGAGGGCAGCACCCGCAAGGGTGTTATTTTCCAATGCGGCGAGGAGTGCGGCTTCATCGACGATATCGCCCCGCGATGTGTTGATCAAACACGCTGTCGGCTTCATTTTGGCGAGATTATCGGCATTGATCAGGCCTCGCGTTTCATCGGTAGATGGGCAGTGAAGCGATACGAAATCCGATGTGCGAAGCAGGGTGTCCAGATCTGTGGATTCGACGCCGCAGGCGCGCGCTTGTTCTGGCGTCAGAGATCTCGAGTAGGCCAATATATGCAGCCCAAAAGCCCGGGCGCGGGGAACGACCTCGCGCGCAATTTGCCCAAATCCGATCAGGCCGAGTACCTGACCGGTCAAACGCCGCAGGGGCAAGCCCGCCTGGATATTCCAGGTGCCGCTGCGGATGAGTCGGTCAAATTGTGCGACTTTATGCGAAAGTCCCAGGAGCAGGGCCATGGTTTGTTCGGCTACGTCGATAAAACAATAATCGGGTACATTGGCTACGGGAATGCCCTGTTCTGTTGCATAGGCTACATCGATATTGTCCAGTCCTACGCCGTATCGCACGATTACTTTCAAATCGGGCAATGCGGATGCGATGACCGCGCGCGTTGTTTGCGCCCAGCATGTCATGATGCCACAGCATCCCTGCGCCAATTGGACAAGTGTTTCTTCTTCGCCATCGGGTGCGGGGATGAGTTCGGCACCGATTTCATCCAGGACGCTTTTTTCGACGTCTAAATTTGCCCAGGCATAATCTGTCACCAGAATTTTCATGCGCTATCTCCCGGTGAGGATTGGCAAAATCGCATTATAATATCGTATAAAATGCGCGTTGCAAAGACGAGATTTTCGACTGATGTGCGTTCGTTATGACCGTGTATCAGATTCATTTCTTTTTCTTCCCGCACTTGTCGGTGGGGCATAAATCCGTAAACCTGTACATGGGGCCAGCGCGGGCAAATATGCTTGGCGTCAGTGCCCCCGCTCATCAGCGCGGGGACTACGGTGGCGTCTGGGTCGCGTTCTGCCATTATCTGGACGATGGTTTCATATAGGGGCGAATTTGTACTGGCTTCTAAAGGTGGGCTATACTGGTCCACAATGAGCTCAATCTCGTCGCCAATCGAGGATCGGATTTCGGCTTCAAAGCTTTTGTCGGTCTGACCGGGCGCGAGCCGGCCATCAATCCGCGCAGTTGCTTCGGCGGGTATGACATTGATTTTACTGCCTGCTTCCAAAATCGTCGGCGAAATCGTATTGTGCAATAGAGCGCGCAGTGAGGCAATCATATCTGGCGCGAGGGGCAATTTTTGCAATGCGTTCTCGCTGTCTGTCTCATCGAGTACGCGGCGTAACTGTTGTGCGGTCTCATCGTCCTGTGTCGCTGCAATGCCTTCTAAGAATGCGCGCAGTGTTTTAGAGGGGTGCCTGGGAAGATTTGCCTGTCCCAAAGCAGCAATGGCACGGCTGAGTTTGACGACTGCATTGTCGCGGTGTGGACGGGAGCCGTGTCCTGGGCGTCCTTTTGCTTTCAGGCGAAAGCGAAAAATGCCCTTTTGGCCTGTTTGACATGTGTAAAAGTGTTTTCCATTTACATAAAAATCACCGCCTCCGCCTTCCGTCAATACGTATTTTGCATCGACTTGTTCGGGATGGTGATCGATGAGCCAACCGATGCCGTGGTTTCCTCTGCCGGCTTCTTCATCTGCGGTTGCCGCATAGATTACGTCGCGGTTCAGGGTCACACCCTGCCGTTTTAAGAGCAAGAAGACCATGAGTTCTGCTGCGACCATGTTTTTCATGTCCAGGGCGCCGCGCCCCCAGATATAGCCGTTGTGCAATTCTCCACCAAAGGGATCGCGCGACCATTTATCGGGTTCTACGGCGACGACATCTGTATGTCCCAATAGCATGAGCGCGGGCGCGTTTCCACCTTTTAAGCGCGCTGTGACATTTCCTCGTCCGGGTTCTGATTCTGTGATCGTGGGGTCAATGCCCTCATCCTTCAATACTTCGGCAATATAATTTGCACACAGGATTTCATTGCCCGGGGGATTGGTCGTGTTACACCGAATCAGGTGCTGTAAGAAATTCGTTACTTCTTTTTCGATGCTATTCCAGTCTATTGTCATTGTTTTAACCCTCAGTCGAGCTCATCTATGGTCCAGTCCGCAAGGGGGGTAAATTGAAGGGTGTCCAGTTCAAAGCCGTAACCAAATGGTGCTTCGACTACGCTTTCTACGTTGAGCGAGCCTTCGCGTACATTTAGGATCGGAAAACCCCGCGCGTGTTGGCGATAAAGGGTGCTGTGATGCGCGAGTACTTGTTTTTGGATGGTTTCGGGATACATGTCTAATCCCGCAAAATAGTGATGTCCGTTGCGCTCTGAGTGATCTACGCCCAATACAGCGAGTACCGCGAGGTCCTGTAACAGAGCCACGGGGCCGACATTGGCGAGGTCTTCACTGCTTAAGACATAAGTTCCCGAGGGGTCGTGTTGTTGGCGATGGGCTATTAAGCACGCGTTGGCAATGCCCTTGAAAATGCCTTTACAATTTTTGTGGCTCGTGCCCACGTAGCCGCAGTCCAATGCCTGCGTTGCACTGTCGAGCGCGCCGTCCGATTCGTCGATGATCATCGGGGGGCGGTCGGTCCAATCTGTCAATACGGCTTTGACGGTTGCACTGAGGGCCATGTCGCGATGGAGTGGTTGTTCGACAAAGATCAATCCTTCCATAAAAGACGAGAGTACGGTATCGCCCTGGATGGTGTTCCAGAGTTTTCTAAAGGGTTCGACCTCTGTGTACTGTTCGTTGCCGTCGAGTGTGAAGGCGCATTGGTCGGGCATCAGGCCCGCGATTTGCCGAAGACGAGCAAGGTCCTGTTCTGCATCGCCGCACAGTTTGATTTTTAGATGTGTCAATTGATAGGCTTCGATATTTGCGGCCAATGACTGCGGCAGGCCGTCATTTACGCGGTCTTCGTCTGCGATATTTTTATCGGTTAATGGATCGGCGAGGCCCACGGTGTGCCGTACGGTGATTGATCGCCGCGCCGCGTGTGGCAAGAGGTCGCCAGGGGCATTGCCGTGCAATTCGCTGTGGATGTCGGACAGGCGAATGCCCAATACATTTTCTTTTACAGCTTGTGCAAATGTCGCGCCTTTTGCCCTGCAGAAGGCGTCGATCACTGCGCGTTCGACCATGCTGACGCCGAATGACCACAGGAGCGGCGGATAGGCCGTTGTTTTTGCCCACGCGCTCTGTTTGGCATAAATCGTTTGCCAGAGATTAAATACTGAATTTTCCGCATCGCTGTGCAGGGCGATATCACAGGCATTTTGAATAACGGTGAGCATTTCGTCGAGATCGGACTCAAACGGCGCGTCGGGATTTTTGGTGAACCACTTTGGCGGCAGTCCCTCTGCAGCCAGTCCAATTTCTGTTTTTCCATCGACGTTGACTCGCGTCCGCACAAATAAATGGGGCAATGCCACGAGCGATGCTATTCCGTATTTAAACGGAAATCGCGTGTGCATGTTCAAAACGTTGAGATCGATTTTCTCTACTGAAATGCTCATTGAGATGGCCCCTTATTAAATACTGTGTTCCAGTCAATGCGGCCAGTAAATTGCATGGCGGCGAACAGGGTTGTGATGCACAAGAGGGTGACGGCCAGTCCGGTGTAGCCGGGAAAGAAAAAGGTGTAGGAAAAGAGCACGAGATAGACAAATTGCCCCAGACCAATTTCGACAAAGGCCAGGCGCGTGCCCAGGACCAGTCTCATGTACGAGATGACGAGGACAATGGAGACCGCCGAAGATAGGACAAAGGCGTAGTGGATGATCAGGTGGTCAACCAGATAAGCCAGTAGCAGGTGAAAACTGAAGAAGGCGGCACCGATGAAGAAATAGTGCATCGGGTGCAGGTCGAGGCCGCGCACTATGGAAAAGATAAAGAGCAAAAAGAAAAAAAGAAAGAGGGAGATGGGGGCGGCGGCAACGACTTTGCCGACCCAGGGTCCGGGATTGAGACGAGCCGGGAGGATCATTCCCAGGTCAATGCCGGTGAGGAGATGGTTGTATTTCCACGTCAGGGTCCAGGCGTCGTCATCGCGGGTCCTCGAGGTGGGAGACATGCTATCCTGGGGAAAGTCAATGGCGGCGAAGTCCGTGTTCATCACCAGTTCAAAGTCCGATACCTGATTGACGTGGTCCCCAAAACTGTACCGCCATTGGTCCAGGCCCTGGGAGTGATAGGAGAGATCAATGGAGAGTTCCTGCCCGGGTGATAGTTCGATGGGTTGGATTAAATGACCGTTGCGGATTGGGAGTTCGGCAATGGATTGGCCGTCAACGGTTAAGGTGAAGTTGTCGTACACTGCATTCGGGGCGGGTAGTTCCAGGTCGAAGGACAGGTGCCGGCTCTGGTCGGTGGGGTTGATCAGGGTGTAAGAGGCTGCGAATTGCACCTGATAGGTGGAATACCACAGCAGGCCTTTGCGCCGGTGATCCAGAGACAGGTCAACTTCAATGCGACTGGCTTTGAGATTCAGGAAGTGTTTTTCATCTGCTGTGCGTGAGACAGACTCGCCGTCGATGGTTTCGATATGGGTGACGCGCTCCAGCCAGTAGATTTGCGGAGCTTTCTGGGTCTGCGCTGTGCCCCAGAGTTGCCCCACAGCATTTTTGAGTTTGTCGTCCTGTTCCTCAGTGCGTATGTAGGTGGTGGCACTCAGAATAATCCAGCCTACTGCGATGCAGAAAAAGATGATGCCAATGGCGATGATGCGTTTGACCATGAAATTCTCCTTTGTGTAACTGTTTGTAACTGTCTTCTGTCTGTGCTGTTTATACACGCCATTGGTCAGAGTGTTCTTTCAGAGTTAATTTTTTTGGTATGATGAATTCCTTTATAGTGCGCGCCCGATTACAATGCCGATCCAGCATCCCGCGATGCAGAGGGTGACACTTAAGAGGATGTTCAGCAATGCGAGTACAGGATGACTCGTTTCCAGCAGGTGCAGGGTTTCTATGGAAAAGGTCGAAAAAGTTGTGAATGCGCCCAGGAGACCTATTAGCAGGCCATCGCGCCAGGGCATGTCCATATATTCAGACAGGCATACGTAAAGGAGTCCCATGAGGATCGATCCGGTGACGTTGACCGTGAGCGTGCCATAGGGAAAGCCGCGTCCGAACAGGATGTGTATGCTTATGGACATCCCGTAGCGCAATAAGGCTCCCAGAGCACCCCCACCGGCTATGAATAGTAACTGCGCCACTTTACTCGTCGTTGCTGCGTAGCAAAGATATGCCCATTGCGCCTAAAAGTAGCGGGAGGCTGGCGTCGATGAGTATCCACACGAGTGATTGGGTGTCGGCTCCGATTGCGGTAAATTTAGGGCCATAATAGTAGTTAAAATAGTTCCAGAAGAACATGATACCGACGAATAACAAGCCGTAGAACTGGATGTTGGCGGCGAGGTATTCGCGGGTGATGGCGTCGTCACCAGCGACGCCTTTTTTGCGGATGTATCCGAATATTAAGCCCAGTATAATTGATAGCACCATCAACGGATTCAGGATGCCCCAAAACGAGCTGTATAGCTGCTCGTCGCTGGAGACATGATAGAGCGGTTCTATTACGGTGTGGATGGCAACCGCCACCCCCACAATAAGGAGAATTGCACCGACTATTTGCTTGAGCATGATAAGTTCCTTCCTGTTTTAAGGATGGTTGTTTGTCAGATCTGGCTTGGCCCAGAGTCCAACGCTTTCTTTTTTGCATGATGCCAAAGTTTTACGTGTCTGGCAAGAGGTTATGGGGGTGGTTCACACTTCGGGAATTGCCAGTGCGGGAAGCGGCTGGGGTGGTCGCTGTGCGGCGATGGCGGCGGCCTGTTCGTCGGGGGTGAGGGGGACGAATCGCTCGGCGGCACTGAGAACTTTTGGCAACAAGCTGATTTCGCCGCAAGTAGGGGCGGTGTGTACGGGCTGTGATAGTACCCACCACAGGGAACGGTCAATGGCTTCTTGTTCCCGATGCGGGTCGTACCAGGTGTGGCAGTCTTTTGAATTTTCACCCCAACCACCGCGTGCGATCATTTTGATTGTTTGGATACCGATGTCGCGCGCGTTTGCCTCGGCGAGTAGTGCTTCGGCGTCCCGGCGATAATCCGCGTCTCGCATGCTTGCCGGGTTCAGTGGGAACATGACGGTGTCGAAATCGAAGCGGCTCAGGCTTTCCAGGATGGTACTCGGTACCTGGGGTCCGTGCCCGGTGATGCCCAGCCATCTGGTCAAACCCTGTTCGCGCATTTCTATCAGGGTTTCAAGTGCGCCGCCCGATGCGGTGGCTTTGTCCAGTTCGAGGATATTGCCGACCGAGTGGAGTTGGAACAGGTCGAAGTTTTCGACGTTTAGTCGTTTCATCATTTGTTCCACATCCCGCCACGCTTCGTCGCGCGTGCGACAGGTTGTTTTTGAGCCGACAAATACGCTGTCCCGTATGTCGGGCATCCACGGGGCCACGCGCTCCATCGCGTGTCCATAGCTCGGCGCAATGTCGATGTGGTTTACGCCGTGGTCAAGGACGAGTTGTATGGCGCGGTCTGCTTCGTCCTGATCCACATATCCAACCGAGAATGCGCCAAAGGTGGCTACAGTGCTCTGGTGCCCGGTACGTCCAAGTGTTCGTTTTTGCATGTATTATCCTTTTTCTTTTTACGGTTATTTTCCTTCGAGTTCTGCCGCGAGTTGCGCCAACCACGCATCTACATCCGCGGGAATATTCAGCGGTCGTCTGACCATTTTTATTTGAGGATATCCACCCACCTCCTGCTGGCTATCTATCATCCGGCCTTCGCGCGCGCGAAATTCGTGTATAATCCGCTGATCTATTTCATCGCGGTCTTTCGGACGCGCACCCGCGCTTGCCACCACATGTTCCACTACTGCTGATGCAGGCAATGATGTGATGTTACCCCAGATGGGTTTCTCTTCCAAAATGCGGATATTGCCCGAGGTCAAAGGCACATTAGCGCCTGTTCTATCCAGCGCGATATTATCCTCGAGGTAGGCATCGCCCTTTGAGGATACCAGTGCCAGTCCCGACCGGGTATTTCCTCCGTGAATCATGACATTGCCGACCACACTCACGCGTGCATTTTGCGGAACGAGATTGGTGTCGCTAAATTCGGCATCTGAAAAACTCAGTTGAATCGCTCGGGATCCCGGGTTGTAGATTAAATTGTTCACGATCACCCCGGTTGTAAATGCCTTGAAATACGGGTTGCGATTTGCATTGTGGGCATACAAATTGCCGATGATGGCGATCTCTCGGCAGAAGTCGTGAATCAGCGATCCCATGGAGTGCGGGCCTTTGCTGTGGGATGCATCATTCAGGCATTCGGCGATGATGCAATTGACAAATGCGATGCGCCGAGAAGTCGCATCCGGGCCTTCGGTGTTTGGACCAGACGCGCTCAAATTTTCATCTACTGCCCATGAAATCGAACAGTGGTCGATCAATATATTGTACGCATCAGCACCCGCTGTGGAGATGCCATCCGGCTCCCATCCACTTCTCCTGGGTTCTCCCGCATCGCCTGGTCGCACGCGAATATGTTGCATAATTACATCGTGTGTTTGAATGAAAATGGCACCGCGAATGATGGTAATGCCCGGGCTCGGTGCGGTTTGTCCCGCCACAGTTACAAACGGCTCGCGGATGTTCAACCGCGTTTTGTTCAGGTCAATTACCCCTCCCACTTCAAATACTACAATACGTGGTCCCGATGCAGATAGTGCCGCATCCAGCGATCCCTGTCCATTCGGCAATAGATTTGTCACCCGAATGACCCTGCCCCCGCGTCCTCCAGGCGTGTTCATCCCGAAATCGCTGGTCTGATTTTCCGTAATATCAAAGCGGTGTGCATCCAGACCGCTATCTGTGGGACTATCTTCGCCTTCTGGACCTGTGGGATTATCTCCACCACACGCGATAAAAGCGACAAATACATATAGCGCGATTTTTTGGATTAAATTCATAACGCGATTCCCCTCACGGGTAATCTTTATTGTCTCAACGCCAGCGTTCTTCAAAAACCGAGATCGCGGTTTGCGCTGCCAGCATAGACGTTTGCACGCGCTCCTGATACCCGCCCTGCATGGTCATTCCCGTCTCGATTGTGAACGATGGACCGTATTGATGCGCTCCGTAATCGGCCAGATTCAGACCCTCTCCTCGCTCCTGGGCGATCAACCAGAAGACGCCGCGTTCCCCTATCTCAAAAAACGATCCGGGCGAATAACCTTCTGGCGCAAGATTAGCTCCGGAATCGGCAACCGCTCGAATGATTGCATCTGCCATCCGCTTTTCCCACATTTCATCATTTTCATTGCGCTGATGGCGGGCGGAGAACCAGAAGCCGTCTCCTCCGTATTCGTGCAGGTCCAGTGTCAGTCCGGGTTGAATTTCAGCCATCAAATTGCGCGTGCAACGCGGTTCCACGGGAGACCAGGCTGTGTCGTGAAAGCGATTGATGTGCAATATCTCGCCTTCTGGACTTGCAATCAGGGTATATGCTCGCTGGCAGAGGGCAGTGCCTTCAATGCCTTCGGCACTTGATGGAAAGAAAATGCGCCGCCCGAAGAGCGGTTCTATAAAATCAACTCCCACCTCGAATTTTCCAAAAATTCCCTTAGTCGAATACCCGTATTCGCCTATAATTGCGACTATTGTTTCATCTTCTTCGTAGAGTACCTCGCCGTGTGTCCGCAGAATTTTCTCGACATCTTCTACGGAGTTTAATTCCGGCTCTTCGCCGAGGCTCAAGCTCAGCGCGTATGCGTATCCGTTCATTCCCATTGGATCGCGGGTGGGTATCACATAGACCTGGTGTTCTGTGTCGAGCGCGTCCAGAAGTCCCATTGCCGCTCCGACTCCGGCCTGTTCTGTCGAATGGCTGCCCGCGCTGATAAAAATAGCCGGTGTTTTTTCTCCTCCGGTTCTGATGCATACCAGCGGCGACCCATCCGGCGTATGTCCGAGTACCTGGGATGGATAGCCTTTCTGTTCAATCTGCTGCAGGAGATCTGAATATTGATCGAAGATTTGCATGTGATTCCCTCCCTATTTTAAGACGCGACATGCGCCCAGGCGGAATTTAAGATTCTGATTTTGTCGCAAATAATCGCGGGATAGTCCCGCACGGTAATCGCGTTTTCTGTGGCCGATGCAATTTCAAAACCGGTCTGGGGTGACTCTCCGGCGAGTAAATAAGAGCCGATGACTGTCTGTGGGTTTTGTAATGGTTCTGCGAGATGAATTACACTTTTTTCCACCGACTGTACCTTCAGAGTGGTGCTCGCCTCTGTTAGTGAAATTTTCAGATTGCCATATGTCAATACTGTGCCGTTCAGCAAATAGCCCTGCACGCCTTGATCATTTACCGATACAAACGCAAATTGTGCGGCAGCGGTTACGGGGCCGAATTGTCGCTCTTGTTGGTCTTTCGTTGAAATAATATAATCGGTGCGGTCCGATAGTTTTACTTCAATTGCCAGAACACCAGCGTCTGGGTCATCTGCGAGCAACCGCGCGTCAGGTCGTGGAGAATTTCTGGTTTTGTAGGGCGCAATTACGGCGGCGTACTGGCTTGCAAGTGTCTCATTGCCATCCCCGGCGCGGTTCTCCGCGAAAATTTGTCTGATTGATGGTTTTTCCAATTCCTCAGGTGTTCCAACCCGCCAGCCGGGCGCATCTGCGAGAATAATGCGGTCTGGTACATTTAAAAGCATCAGATCCAGATTCACATTCCGAAATTGCCATGTAAATGTGGTCGGTTCCTGGGGCGCAATTGCCTGAGGATTTTCGAGCCACATATCCCAGGCGTCTCCTAAAACTACTGTCTGTGGCGATGGCGTTGCCGGGTTTATGCCTGTTGGTGAGCCATTGCAGTGAAAATTGTATTGATGGATCCGTCCGCCTTTGGTCCGGAAAAAATCCACACTATAGGTTTGTCCCTGCGGCGTTGTCACCATCGCGCAGGTGCGTCGATATTCTCGGCACTGGGGGTACACATTCACGCCCGAGGCCTGTACAACTTCAATGCCTGGTGCTGTGCCAAATAATTCCAGGTTGGAACCGCAAGCCGTGTTGTTTTGCTCTTCCTCATCGACTACTACGAGGTTGTGCGATAGGCTGCTTTTCACCCAGACCTGCCCGCTGCGGCCGTCTGGGAGTTGCTGGCTGCTGCCGGAAAAATAACCGCGGTCCGAGGCGAGTTCCTCCCCATAAACGTAATAGCTCAGGCTTAAGATATCTTGCTGCCGGTGACTGGTTTGCAAGGTCCACTGGTGCTCATTGCCGTTTAAATAAAGCGCGGTGTCATCTCGACCGCCGCGCAAGACGCCCACATGCCAGCCGGGGAACCACTCGGTATGCAGGGGGAGTGCCGCTGTCTCTGCCCGTAGATCATAAGGACGGTACCACAGCGCGTATTCTCCGCCTTTTTCGGATAAAGGCGCTCCCTGAATGAGTTCCAGCAAGCCGGCGTACGCGCCACCGAGGCGAGCGGCGAGAATTTCAGCGGAGAGGAGATTCGCTTCCGTATCATACTTCGTATCTCCAATTATTGGCATGCGGTTGCCGGGTGCGAGCATTCTTGCCAGAGATAGCAGAGAGAGAGGGTAACGGCCGCTTGAAAACATGTCTAACTGCTCGATCCGCTCGCCTTCTTCTGGCTGATAATCAGGGGGGTCGCTATATCCGTGTAGCAGGTCGGCCAGTTCGTACACGTTGGAAAGGTTGTGAGCCGAATAGGCGGGCGATTCCGAGTAAAAACCATCGTGATGATACCGCTCCGCCAGCATCCGATTGAAGCCATCCAGCGCGTGCCGCACTTTTTGCGGGTGATCCAGAAGTGTTCCTACCGCAGCGCTTAGTACAAAAACTGCTGTGCCTTTGTTGCTGAGGGAATTCCAGTGCATCATGTCCGCACATCCGGCGAGAATCAGGTTCTCTGTTATCCGGCGCTCTGTATCTCCGTCCAGCAATCGGCGGCCAGGTGCATATTCTGCATTGCGGATCAGGTCGTAGGCGACGGT
>JAPPIE010000217.1 GCA_028874765.1 Gemmatimonadota bacterium | reverse complement strand
TGCGCGACCTGACCGGCCTGCCAGTCACCTTCGGCGGCAATCCGCCCGGAGACGGGCAGACTTTTTAGACTTCAAAATCCGAGGATTGAAGCGTGACCAATACAAAGCGTTTTCGGTTGTTGGGATTGTTAATCCTCCTGTGCGCTACAGGACAGGCGGATGCCCTCTCGCAGTTTGCATTGCTGACTGCCAATCGATGTGTGAACTGTCACATCACCGCGCAGGGCGGGGCACAGCGAGACGAGTTGGGGCAGTACTCAATGGACGGCATAGGATTGCTCGCCCCCAATTACGTCTTGCCGGGCAAAACCGCCTATGCCGATGGCCTGGTACTCATGGGCGCAGACATCCGCGGACAAATGGCGCGATCACATGCATCGCCAGAAGCCGAGCGCAAAGTATTTCCGATGCAAGTCGCGCTATACAGTGTTGTCCGCCCCTCAAATGCCCTGAAGATCGAAGGCTCTTATAATTTTGGTCCCGAAAAATACGCGGGACAGCGCGCGTGGACAGCATCGGCGATTTATCAACCCAATTACAACTGGCCCGCATTGCGCGTGGGACATTTTCAGCCAACCATTGGCATGCGGTATGACGACCACACCATGCTCGTGCGCCAAACACCCGACGTTGCCGGAGCCACATCACTGGTCGCGCCCAATTACGCAGAATACGGCGCAGAAGTACACTATTATAAAAAATTGTGGCTATCGCTAACCGCAGGTATTTATAATGCCCGCGCACTCTCCGAAAACACCGTACAAAACGCCTCCTTGATCGAAAACCGCGACAAACCCTCATACCTATGGCGTATAGTCTTGTGGCCCAAATTGGTCGAACAAAAAATGAATTTCTACCTGGGAGGATCGTGGCTCAAAAACGGCGATTTTTTGATGACAAATCTCTTTGCGGGCGTCGGATTGCAGGACAAGATCGCCGTCATGGCCGAATATGTCCTATCCGATAAAGAAGGTGTGCGAGAAGCAAAAACCGCCTCGGTTGATATCACGCTTCAAGCAATACCCGGACTGCTCTTGTTCGCACGGGGAGAAACCGGCGGAGTAACGCATATCCGCGCATCAGCGCGCGCTGTTGATTTGATGACCCGGCAGGCTGTATTTGGCATACAAGTTTTTCTAACGCCGCAAATTGAACTGCGCCCCGAATATCGCATCCTCGACACAGAGACCTTCCGCTCATCGCGCTATGCATTACAACTGCATGTGTTTTATTAACACCTGTATGGAGTAGCCCATGTGGAAAATTATCAGCGTAATCACATTTATACTCGCGATAGGTATAGGTGCAAAGTGGATCATAGACGGAACTCAGATCTTTACAAAAAACAAACAGCAAGTGGTGATAGTAGATGAAATGTTTGGCACTGAGAGCGTTGAATGGGAAGAAGGATTCTGGTTGGGATTGGACATAGCGGGACCAACAGCAGGCGTATTGATCGCGGTGGGGATTGTTGGATTGTACAAAAACAAAAAATGAAGCACTTCAAATCTTTAATCAAGCGTCGGGAGAGGGTATAAACTACCCCTCTCCCGACGCTCTTTTTTTATCGCTCAACTTTAATCTCTAACATCACCGTGTGACCTTCTATATCAACCGCATCGCCATCCACCTCATCTGCGCGAACCAATCTCGTACAGAGCGTCTCACCCATGATATAATCCCGAAACTGCTCGAAAGCAGGTGCCACTTCATCAGGCACGCCATAAGTCACTGTGATCCGATCTGAAACATCCAGCCTCTTCTCCCTGCGGATATTTTGAATAACATGAACAATCTCACGCGCCAGACCTTCGCGCACCAAATCTTCATCCCGATATAAATCCAGCGCCACCGTAATATCGCCTTCATTTGCCACAGGCATATCTTCTTTCTCTTCGCGCTGAATCAAAATATCATCAACTGTGAGTTCCAGGGGATCCGCACCATCTAATTCCAATATAATCGCATGGCCCTCGCGCAAAGATTGAATTTCCTCAAAACTCAGACCCGCAATCTTCCCCGCTGCCACCTTCATATTTTTCCCCAAACGCGGACCCAACGCTCTGAAATTGGCTTTTGCAGAAAGCGTCACCACTGCCTCTTCATCGTCGCGAATATCCACCTCTTTCACATTTAACTCATCCGCGATAATATCCTGTAATGCCCTGAGATCTGCACGCACATCCTCCTGCATAGACACCAGAATCGCCGTACGCAACGGATGCCGGGTCCTGGCATTGGCCTGACTCCGCAAAAACCTGCCCAACCCCACCGCTGTTCGCGTACGCGCCATCTGCTGTTCCAATCTCTCATCCAGATCGGCCTCAATCACATCGGGATAATCGCACAAATGAACGGACTCCGGCATATCGCTCGCACGCAAATTCCGGTAGATCGTCTCCGTAATAAACGGCGCGAAAGGCGCCAGTGCTTTGACCAGCGTCAAAAGCACATGATAAAGCGTCGCATAAGCAGACAATTTATCGCTATCATTATCGCTCTTCCAGAACCGCCGCCGGCTGCGTCGGATATACCAATTGGTCATATCATCGATAAATGTCGCAAAACGCGTGGCCGCTGTTTGCAAATGACAGCGATCCAGACCCTGGCGAATATCGCGCACCAGATGATTCAAGCGCGCGCGGATCCAGCGATCGAGCGGATGATCTGACCGTTCCGATGTAGGCTGCCAGTTATCAACACGCGCATAAGTAACGAGAAAACTGTACGCATTCCACAAAGGCAACAAGACGCTGCGCATCGTCTTTTGAACCCCCTGTTCCGAAAACGCGAGATCTTCCCCGCGCACCACAGGAGAGGACAACATATTGAGACGCAAGGCATCGGCACCATAAGTATCCATGATATGCATCGGATCGGGATAATTCTTCAAACGCTTGGACATCTTGCGCCCATCTTCAGCCAGGATCATACCGTTGACCACCACATTCTCGAACGGTGGACGGTCAAAAAGGGCAGCACCGAGCACCACAAGCGTGTAAAACCAGCCCCGCGTCTGATCCAATCCCTCGGCAATAAAATCCGCCGGAAAATGTGCGTCCAGCCAATCTTTGTTCTCAAACGGATAATGGCGTTGTGCATAAGGCATCGAACCGCTCTCAAACCAGCAATCGAGCACTTCGGGCACGCGGGTAAGAGGTCCGGTTTCTCCCTCAATAATTACGGGATCCATAAAATGCTTGTGAATATCGTCAAACTTTCCCCCCGTGCGTTCCTCCAGCTCGCCGATAGAACCAACACACACAGTCTCACCCGTCTCCTCATTTCGCCACAGGGGAAGCGGACAACCCCAATAGCGATTGCGGGAAATCGCCCAATCCCGCGCACCCTCCAGCCAATTGCCAAAACGCCCCGCTTTGATATGTTCGGGCACCCAATGGATCTGCGCGTTTGCACGGAGCATCTTCTCTTTAATCTTCTCAATATTGACAAACCACGTCGAAATCGCCCTGTAAATAAGGGGAGCCTCACACCGCCAGCAATGGGGATAACTGTGGTGATGTGTGGAACGGTGAACGAGTTTGCCCTCTTCCTTTAAGCGATTCACAATATCGCTATCACAGTCCTTGACAAAACGCCCTTCGTAGTCATTCACCTCAGACGTAAAACGACATTCGGCATCAATCGGACATACAGCCGGAACGCCGTGAACGCGACCGGCTTCGGCATCGTCTTCGCCAAATCCAGGTGCCGTGTGGACAACGCCCGTCCCTTCTTCAGTAGTAACAAACTCGGCTGTAATAATGCGGAACGCCCCCTCCGCGCGCAGATCTTCAAAATAGGGAAAAAGCGGTTCGTACTGCAGACCCAGAAGTTCCTTCCCCTTTACGGTCCTGACAATCTCGGGCCTGCCCGAGGGATAATAGGTATCCACGCGCGCCTCAGCGAGAACGTACGTCACATTCTCATCTTTGACATACACATAATCTATATCTTCATGCACAGTCATTGCCAGATTCGACGGCAATGTCCAGGGCGTCGTCGTCCACGCCAGAAAATACTTATCCGGTTCATCTTTGAGCTTAAACGCAACGGTAATAGCCGGATCCTGCACCATCTCATAACCCTGATTGGCTTCAAAATTGGACAAAGGTGTCGCATCCTGGGGGCAGTAAGGCAAAATTTTGTGCCCCTCATAGATCAAGCCCTTGTCCCAAAGCTGTTTGAACACCCACCAGATAGACTCCATGTAATCGCGGTCCATCGTGCGATACCCATTCTCAAAATCGACCCAGCGCCCAATGCGTTTGACAAATTGTCGCCATTCGGCAGTATAGCGCAAAACAATACTCCGGCAAGCCTCATTGTATTCCGCAATCCCGTACTCTTCAATCTCGTGCTTGCTATTCAAGCCCAGTTCCTGGCTGAGTTCGTATTCTACGGGCAAGCCGTGACAATCCCATCCAAAGACGCGATCTACGTATTTGCCATTCATAGTCTGATAGCGCGGGATCACATCTTTAATCGTCCCGGCCAGCAAGTGTCCGTAATGCGGCAAACCCGTCGCAAAAGGCGGCCCATCGTAAAAAACGTACTCATCGTTATTTTTTCTAATCTCGAGCGATTTTTCAAATGCTCTGATCTCATCCCAAAAAGCGAGCACCTTTTCTTCCTCTTTGGGAAAATTCACATTTGTATCTACTTTTTCAAACATTAAAAACTCCTGTCAGGATCAGGATGGGCAGGATGGAAGGATGAACAGGATACCCCCAACCCCACCCATTGGATTAGATGCTGAAAATTTATTTAAAACTATTCCACAAAAAAACCGCCACGGCAAACGCCTCTGGCGGTGTGTCATACAAAAGTATATAGCTTAAGACAAACAACACCCCACAAGCGCCTCCGCGGCATATATACGTATAACCCCAATGGCACTGCCCGGTGTCAGATAACCTGTCACCTGGGCAGGACCCTTTTTCAGTTGTGGAGATGTTTGATGGGTTGTAGTCATATTTTTATCCTTTTCCTATCAGCGCGGTTAAAAATAGAGGTTTTGACATTTTGTGTCAAGCTCTACAAATCGGCAACTTCCTCTGAAACCCGTAGTCGCCTGCCCCTATCATCCTCCGATCTTGTAATTGCCCACGCGACCCAACTCCATACACCCAACGCGCCCAAAGCGACAAGCGGATACACTGACCCCGGCAACCGCCCAATATTGAAAACCCTGTAAGAAATAGTCCCCGCCAGTGCAATCAATCCCGAAGTCATTCCCTTTGACGCGCGATAGCCAAACGCATCGATCACTTCTTTTGCCCGGTACCTCGCATCGAACGAAAGCGGAATATAGAGCAACTCTTTTGCCGCTCGAAACACCGAATAATCCAGTGTCTTAAACACCAGATAGGCCAATGCACCAGTGGTCAGAGTCGGATATGCCAACAACACCCCACACGTTATCAAATGAACCACCGGAATACCGAGATGAGCAGTTCGCAACGACACAAAGCGCAGCAACAGGGGCGCGACGCCAAACTGAAACACAAATGCACATGCATTCAACAACGCATAAAAATGCCCCAAATAAGCGGTGCGCTCGTCCTGCATCGGCAAAGCCGTCTCCACCAGCCCACTGAACCGCAAATCCAACACCGCCGACACCATCTGCGTCACAAAAATCAATCCCGCGAGATAGCGCAAAGTCGGAATCTCCCGAAACAAACCCAACGCCAGCTTACCCCGCTTTTCCGGCTCCTGAACCGGCACACCCCCCAGACCATAAGCCCACCACGCCAGAACGGCTGCTGGCAGCAGCGATAACCCGGCAAAAATCAACAGATGTTCACTGCCTATCACCTTCGCCGTTTGTCCGACAATCAAACCCCCACAAATCGCACCCACCGACGCAATACCACAAATCGGACCATTGTACTTTCGCCCCTGATCATCTCGCAAGACGCTATTGATAAACGACCAGTACTGTTCAATAATCAGCACAATATACGCTTCGCGCAGCACATATAACACCCCGACCGCCGGATGAAAACCAGATAAAATCCCCCCATAACACGCCAAAATACCCCCACCCGAAAGCACCGACGTCAAAAACAAAGTCTGCCGAGACCCAAACCGCGACAACAACACCCCGTACATCCAAACCATACCGAACGTACCCAGAGGCGCCAGTGTCATCACAAAAGGCAAATTGTGCGCCCCATACGCCCCAATAAACAACGACGTAGAAACACTCCGCACAAACTCATAGCCACACAACAAAAAACTCGCTGCAAATCCAACCATCAATGCACCGGCTACAGGTCGCCTATCTTCTTCCATTACTGACATTATTTTTCCCATCTATTCTGTGATCTCAATACCACTTCCACCCCAAATCATAAACCAGACCGAGTGTCAGATCCCACCGATTGGCAATGCCATCAACAGGCGTATTGCGAATTTCATTGACGCGATACAAAAAATTGTTCTGCTGCACAGACAAACTCAACGCGCCAATCAATGGAAAAGTGAGCGAATTATAATTCTCTAAAGACACCACATGCCGGTCTGTAAACCCCGTAAAACTGCGCACCCGCGAGCGAAAATTTCCGCTACCCAATGACCGCCGATAGTTCAACCCCACTACCAACCCCAGATCCGTTGCGTCAACCGCCAGATCGCGCTGTGCGCGGGCACCTAACCTGACGGTCAAAGTCCGACCAAAACGCCGCTGAAAACCCAGGCTACCGCGCAGGAGTTTGGGCCGTTGTCCATCTATCTGGCTCAACGCGGTGCTATATCCCGCCAAAACAAAAGGATCAGCCACAGATTGCGTGCGATAGCGATATATCAAATCTGTCTCAAGTTGATCTTTCGATCGCGTTAAATCGTCAAACGTCGTTCCATCTTGCCCAATCGCCAAACTCTGCTCAAGCGTCAGCACTTGCTTTCCCATATCTCTTACAACCATCAAATTTACCGTCGTATGCCAGGTCAGACTGGTCTTACCACTGAGAAATGACACGCGTTCCTTCTGTTCGCGATATGCAAGTGTTGTACCATCGATATAATTGCGATTAAACGCGCCCTTGACAGTCCAATTCACGTGCCAAATCCCATTTGATCTCAGAGTGACAAACTCGCGAGGAACCAGCACAGCCTGCGTATCTCGCAGCGCATAAACGACCATTTGTCGGAGCGGCATACCCGTAAACACAACATCTGTTCCCTTGCGAAATTCGCCATATCCATCGCCGCCATTCGCCAAAAACTCGACAGCTACAACGCGATACAATTCATTCTTTTGAATGGGACGCCCATTAATTGTATTTTTTTCCAAACCGGAAAAAATCAACTGTGCATCTTCCCCCAGCGCATCCTGGCTGCGTCGGGCAATACTCAAAAGTTGCGCCCCCGTCAGTCTCATCTTCACCAGACGGTCATCAAAAGGAATCAAATGATCGATATGACCCACTTTGAGCACGCGATTTGAAGGTACAAGCCCCAATCCGCCCCGATTGATAATGCCCACCTCGCCATCCAAATATCGGCGCATCACCCCTGCAACAACACGCCCTTGATCCCGATATGTCTTCCCCACAATCCGCCCTATCCTCTGATTCGCGCCCTGTTCGTATCTTTGCCTGAGATCATTGACCAGCCGCTCTGTCTCAGGATCACGCGCCACAGAGCGATCTACTGGTATCTGCTCCGCCACAACATCCACCACCTTCATATTGCCCTCTGAATCTTGCGAAAGATGGAGCACAACGCGGCCGACAGACATCCCATTACTCGGCGTGACGACCAGCGTCAAACCATTCACCAGACGGATCAGACCCGGCACCTGTAAACCGCGATCCAGATCGCTAAATCCACCAGCGACAATCAGATCCACGCCCTCAACCTCGCGAGCAAAATTCAAAGCACTCGTTTCATCCATATGCGCCAATACAATAACGCACTGCGCCTTCTTTCCGCGCAACACCACGGCCAATGAATCCACAACTTTGGCGGGATCGCCAACCCTCAGACCCGACAGATGACCCGGGTTAATTTTATCTGCGACCTGCGGATCCAGCACACCAATGATCCCCACCTGAACACCGCCAGCCTTCACCAGGGTATAACCCGGCACAGGAGGCTTCCCACCATCTTTTCGCACGAGATTCGCCGCCAGCATCGGAAAATCAATTTCCTTTCGCCGCTCTGCCAAAACATCCCATCCCAAAGACAAATCGTGATTCCCCAACGCCATAGCCGCATAATTCGCGCGACTCATCGCCGCGCACATCGTTGCGCCCGCATCAAACCGGGACATCGCATTGGGACCCAGCGCATCCCCGGCATCCAGAACAATCGCCGGTTCAGAAGTCTGCAATTTGCGAATCAACCCCACGCGCGCAGCCATTCCCCCGCGATCTCCGCGCCGCGTCAATTGCCCGGACACATCGTTGCTGTGAATCACCGTAAGCCGTATATCTTCTGCACACAGTGAAGAAGCGAACAAAAAACAAGCGAGGACGCAATAGATTCCCCGCTGCTGCACCACGCTCATGCGCCCTCCTTTACCAGAGACTTCAGTGCCAACTCATCCAACGCGATGTCTTTAACCCAGCCGGTATTGATATCGTAAGCCATCGAAAGTAGAATGCGAATTATGCGATCATGCGACATAATGTCGCTATGAGACATTATGTCGTGAATAAAGACAAGATAACGTACAAACGGACAATAATGATGGTTCAGGTTTTCTGAGGCGTAACGCCGTACTCTATGATTTTCCGCTGCAGCGTTCGCACACTGATACCCAAAATTTCGGCACCTCGAGTGCGATTTCCGCCAGTATGCATGAGCGTATCCAAAATCAGATCCCTTTCCACTTCGTCCAGCCTCCTCGGCACGAAATCCGATTTTTGAGATTCCGGATATTTTAGGGAAATGGTTCTATCATCAATTGGCAAAATGGACTCGATATCTTTCTCTCCAATTGCCCTGTTTCCGTCTGCGGCATAGATCACCAGACGCTCCACCATGTTCTTTAGTTCCCTGACATTTCCCGGCCAGTCGTATTCGGCCATACGGTCGAGACACCGATCCGCTATTTCAACGGGCGCGATCCCGTTCTGATCTGCAAAACGCTCGGCAAAAACCCGCACCAGCAAAGGGATATCCGACTTCCGCGCTCTGAGAGATGGGACGGAAATGTGAATGACGTTGAGGCGGTAATACAGGTCTTCCCGGAATCGTCCCATTTTGACCGCCGTCGTCAGATCCACATTTGAAGCCGCGACAACGCGCACGTTGACATTGATAAATTGGCTTGCCCCAAGGTGTCGGACTTTCTGTTCTTCCAGCACGCGCAATAATTTCGTCTGCACCTGCATCTCTAAGTCCCCTATTTCGTCGAGGAAGAGAGTCCCTCCCTGGGCTGCTTCAAAAAGCCCCTGTCGGTCCTGTGTCGCCCCGGTAAAAGAACCTTTCTCATGTCCAAATAACTCACTATCAGCCAATCCCACTGGCAGAGCCGAGCAGTTGATGGCAACAAACGGCCCATTGCTCACGGCACTGAGTGAGTGAATAGCACTTGCCACCAACTCTTTTCCAGTACCGCTTTCGCCCGTGATCAGAACCGTCGATTTGAACGGTGCCGCACGGCGGATCTGATTAAACACCACCTCCATCGCATTAGAGGTCCCCAGCAATTCACCGAATTCCGTCCTCGCCTCCACCCGTTTATCTGAAACGTGGTCAAATACCCGCTTGCGTTCAAGTGCACGATGTACGGCAGTCAGCAGATCGTTGGCATCAACAGGTTTGACCACATAATCGACGGCACCCAGCCGCAGGGCCTGTACCGCTTGTTTTACAGTCGCATAAGAGGTGAAGATAACTACCGGCAGCGGTGGCGTCAGTGTGATGGCTATGTTCAGCAACTGCATACCACCCGGCATATTGATATCTATGATCGCCACGTCCAGAGACTGCGTTTTGAGCAATTGCTCCGCGACGGTGCCATCAGTCGCTCCGACAACTTCATCACAACCGTTCTCCCGCAAAATTTTGGTCACGTTTGCCAGATTTTTCGGGTTGCTATCAGCAACAAACACGCTGCCATGAAAAGGCGTATAAGCGATTGGATTGTAAGATGCCTGCATCGGTGGTATGAACCTCTATCAAAATTGAAATTATTTAAGCAAGATGAAATAAAGTTACATCATTACTATATGGAATACAACCTGTTCATGTTATGCACTACGTCAAAGTGACTGGTAACGACAAAATGTCGCAGTCACAATGTCGTAGTCACGCCCCCGATTGTCAAGCTCCAGTCCGATATCGTACAACACGATGTAATAATCACCAAATTGGGCGACTCTAAGAGTGGCACGGGATTTGCTTCTATTTTGCCTGACAGGAAAAAAGGTACCATTCAATATGGAGAAAGGAATTGCCATGGAAATAGCAAATATGTTTGCAGGTTGGGAATGGTGGGAGCAATACTTCTCACCCTTTGCACATATCATCTTACCTTTTACTATCCTCGTATTCGGATGGATAGTGGCTCATCTGGTGTCCTGGGTCGTCCGTCGAGTTCTGCTCAAAACGCAAGTAGATGACAGATTGCTCGAACTGGTCATGGGCCGCGACGCCGCTGCGAACATCCACGTTGAACGCTGGATCAGCAAGGCAGTGTTCTATCTGGTGATGATCTTCGTGCTCGTTGCCTTCTTTCAGATACTCGACCTGACGACAGTGACCGTCCCCCTCAACGCGATGCTGAGCCAAATTTTGATCTACTTACCCAAGCTGTTGGGCGCCGCCGCGCTGCTTTTGATTGCCTGGCTCGTGGGTAGTCTGTTGCGAAGAATCGTAATAGCCGTGCTATCACGAGCAAATATCGAGCAGCGCCTGGCTGAACCAGCCGGGCTTGAGACCGCAACAGAGAGCGGACTGCCGCAGACAATCGGCAACGTGGTGTACTGGCTCACGTTTCTCGTGCTACTTCCAGCGGTCCTGGATGTCCTGAGCTTGCAGGGATTGCTACAACCAGTACAGCAGATGATGGCCAAAATCATCGGTTTCCTGCCCAACCTGTTTGCCGCCGCCCTCATCATGCTAATCGGCTGGCTCGGTGCGCGCATCGTCCAGCAGATAATCACCAACGTCCTCGACGCCACCGGGATAAACAATTTTGGCCGTCGCGTAGGGCTGGCAACTGGACTGGGTATCGAAAGCCTTTCGGGGCTTGCCGGTACATTGTCTTATGCAGTCATCTTGATATTCGCAGCGATCGCCGCACTCGAATCGCTAAACTTCGAGGCTATTTCCGATCCCGCCAGTTCCATGCTGGAGGGAGTATTGACCGCAGTGCCGTCTATCCTGGTCGCTGGAGGTATCCTCCTCATCGGGTATCTGGTGGCTCGATTAGTATCCCGCGTGGTTGACGACGTGCTCAGGCAAATGGGCTTCAACACGCTGCTACAGCGCTTCGGAATAGCGGAAGTGACCGTTGCTGAGGAGCGATCGCCTTCCATCGCGGAGGCGACCTCTGAGGAGGACAGCCCGTCTTCAACAGTGGAGACAACCTTTGCGTTGGATCGTCCACCTTCGCAACTGGCGGGATATCTCGCCATGGTGGCTGTCCTCCTCTTCTCGGCTATTGAGGCAACCGCGCAACTCGGCTTCGAGGAACTGGCAGGCATGTTCGTGACACTGACGCTGCTATTTGGCAAAGTCGTCTTTGGTGCGGTGATCTTCGGTTTCGGGCTTTACCTCGCGGCCGTATTTGGTCGCATCGCGTCCAGAAAAGGAGGCGTCTATGGCAGCATACTCGGTGCGACCGTCCGGGTTGCGATCGTAGCACTGTCTCTCTTTATGGCACTCGGACAGATGGGTATCGCAAACGAGATCATTACCCTCGCCTTTGGGCTCATCCTCGGTTCAGCAGCTATCGCCGTCGCGATTGCGTTTGGCCTGGGGGGGCGCGACCTGGCGCAAAAACAGATGGAGCAATGGACACAGAGGCTGGAAGAAGTAAACGAGAATAGCCCTTCGGACTCAAAGGAAGAGTAACACTATTGTGTGGATAGTAGGTATCGATCCAACAGCCAACGCAATACATACCTTAAAAGGAGTGATACAATGACAAACACACGCATAGTTCTGGCTTTACTCACCGTCGCCTTCATCGCACCTTCCCAACTACGAGCGCAGACTGTATCTCCAGAGGACTACGATGTTCCCGAGAGCACAGCCCAACAGCTACGCCTCGGAGGCACATATTCCTATGCTGGCAGCGGGAGCAACACCGGAACCAGCGACGGCTCTGCTTCGCTGGTGTACCAACGTTATTACAACTCCCTGCCTTACGCTTGGGACCTCAACTTTAACGGCGTCGGATTGACACGTCGGACTTCTGACGGCACACAGGAAGGCTCCTACAGTTTCGTGGCAGGTCCGGGGGTCAGGAAGTACTTCAATCCGGAAGGTGATTTTTTTTACTCCGGCGAACTGCTCGTCACTGGCAACAGCGACTTTGACCGCCCGACCATCGATGTTACGCCGGGCGTGGGGTACGGACGCTTCATCCGCGTTACACCGCTCGCCCAGGCTGTGCGTATTGAACAATTCCTGATAGACGAAGGCGTCATTAAGGGGCCTCTGTCCAAAGAGACACTGATCGCGCTCGCCCAGGTGATCGAGCGCCGTGGGGAGTTCGAGACCCAATTTGGCGACCGTTACAAGCCCAGATGGTTCAGGGCAATGGAGGAAGTTATTGCCAAGTCTGGAATGTTTGTTGAGGGAGGATTTGGTGCTGTCGGCACGCTACGCGTCGATGAAGTACTCTTCCAGGAACATGTGAACGAGCGCTTTATCGGCTGGGATGTGCGCACAGGCGTCCGCTTTGAAGCTGTGACGAAGGACTCAGACACCCCTCGTCAAGACCCGGGAATGTCCCTGCGAGTCAGGTACTCGCGGCCTGTGGGCTGGAAGTCTCAGTTCGACATCAGTGCTCAGTACACCTCGCCATTTACCGGCGATTTTGGCGACGTCTATACGCTGTCGCTGTCGCTGAACTATCTGTATGAGGTGACCAACCGCGTCGATTTTACGCTCAGCAATATTATAACTTCTACGCGCAGCGAGCCAGACATCGATGCAATATTAGTCGGACAGGTACGGTCGGGATTCATCTTCTTCATCGAAAACCAGATCAATCTCAATGTCACCGGTACTATCGCTAAAACGCGCGGTGAAGACGCCACTCAGAGCCTGAACATGGCTATCGAGTACCGCCTGCGTTAAAAAATGGTCGCCCGAATATTGAGCGAGCATGCTACGACAAGGTCGGAGCCGCCCATATACCCACACTGTGGGGACATAAGCGGGGAATGGGTGGCTCCTTGACCTGTTTTGAACACGACAGGCCGTCTTTGCGTGCGCTTCCTCTTAGCCACCTCTTCCTTTTTTCTTGCATCATAACTTTTTGATTTTGCTTTCGTTATTGTTTTAATGCTTTGACTGTCGATGTCGCCTGGTGATTCAAATAAACTGCTAATCATTAAAAGTCCCGGGTATTAGATGATGTCCGGGGCTTCTGTGTACAAATACTTGACATATAGACGCATAGCAGATTATTTAGGAATTGACAGCTATAGTAAAACCGGAGATTTTGTCAGAAAGCGTCCGTGAAATTCAAGGAGGGACTGTGACACAGCGTGAACCGATATGGATCATAGGGTGGCGCGAGTGGGTGGCATTGCCCGATTTCAATGTCGAAGCAATCAAGGCAAAAATCGATACGGGTGCGCGGTCATCTGCATTGCACGCATTTAATCTGAAGCGGTTTCGGCGGCGAGGCAAGCGGATGGTGCGTTTTGAAATTCAACCCATACAGCGCACCGCTCGCCAGGCAGTGGAAGTCGAAGCGGAGGTGATTGGAGATCGCCAGGTGAGAAGTTCCAATGGCAAAGTAGAAAGGCGTCCCGTGATCCGCACTATGATGCGAATGCACAATCGCGATTGGGAAATTGAGCTGACATTGACCAGCCGAGATGAAATGGGTTTTCGGATGTTGTTGGGGCGCCATGCCCTCAGAAGCCGATTTATAGTAGATCCTGGTCGTTCATTCCGAACGGGGTATTCCGTCAAAAACCAAACTTAGGAGATAAGTATGAAAATTGGAATTTTATCGCGAGGTCCAAACTTGTATTCAACGCGGCGGCTCAAAGAAGCGGCCATAGAAAGAGGCCATGAGGCGCGCGTTGTGGATTATGCGCGGCTTTATATGAATATTACATCCCATCGACCAGCCGTGATTTTTCGAGGCGAAAAATTGGATTTTGACGCGGTGATTCCGCGCATTGGCACATCGTACACCTTTTACGGGACAGCGGTCGTCAGACAGTTTGAAATTATGGGGGTATTTCCCGCCAATGAATCGCAGGCTATTACCAGGGCGCGCGATAAATTGCGTTCTCTTCAATTGCTGGCGCGAGAAGGCGTTGGATTGCCCGTGACCGGATTTGCCCATTCGACAAAAGACATAGAAGGCTTGCTCAATATTGTGGGTGGTGCGCCACTCGTGATCAAGCTCCTGGAAGGCACACAGGGGATTGGCGTGGTGCTCGCCGAAACGAATCCAGCAGCCGAAAGTGTGATCGAGGCATTTCGCGGTTTAGACGCGAATATCCTGGTACAGGAATTTATCAAGGAAGCCGGGGGCACGGATATTCGATGTCTGGTGGTTGGCGGGCGCGTGGTGGCATCGATGATGCGCCGGGCAGAACCCGGAGAATTTCGGTCGAATCTGCATCGCGGCGGCTCTGCTGAAATGATTCGCATTACGCCCGAAGAACGGTCAACAGCGGTGCGTGCGGCCAGGATAATGGGCTTAAATATTGCTGGCGTGGATATTTTGCGGTCAAATCACGGGCCTCTGGTAATGGAAGTCAATACTACACCTGGTCTTGAAGGTATTGAAAAAGCGACGAATCTCGATATTGCGGGTATGATTATTGCGTTTCTGGAAAAGAACACGAAGCGTGGGAGAACCCGCACGCGTGGGAGAGGATAGATGCGCGAGGCATTTGAAATTAGCGGAACAAAAGTTGCGCCGGGAACACGCAGGAATATCGAAATTCCGCTGGCTATGCTTTATACGCATACCCAGATGACGATTCCCGTGGAAGTGCTACACGGTCGAGAAGCGGGACCCCGGCTATTTGTTTGTGCAGCGCTACACGGCGATGAGATCAACGGGATTGAAATTATTCGGCGAGTTTTGGAAAACGTACAGATTGAGAATATGAGGGGCACATTGGTGGCTGTACCCATTGTCAATGTTTTTGGCTTTGTGTATGAGTCGCGCTATTTGCCCGATCGTCGCGATTTGAACAGGTCTTTTCCCGGATCATCGCGCGGTTCTCTGGCATCGCGGTTGGCGCATATCTTTTCGAGCGAAGTGGTCTATCGATGTACGCACGGGATTGATTTGCACACGGCAGCACCGCCGCGAACAAATTTGCCCCAGATACGCGCAAATTTGAAAGATGCGGAAACGCGGCGCGTGGCCGAGGCATTTGCCGCGCCCGTGCTGGTCGATAGCACCAGTCCTGCAGGATCGCTGCGTCGGGTAGCGACAAGGCTCAGCATTCCGCTTTTGTTGTACGAAGGAGGGGAACCCATGCGGTTCAACGAGAGCGCGATTGAAATGGGCGTAAATGGCGTTTTGAGGGTGATGAGGGCACTGGACATGCTCGCAGAACCCATCGCACCAGATGTTGCACCTTCGGTCGAAGTTACACGCACGACCTGGATCCGGGCGCGGCAAAGTGGCATTTTACAGCTAAATGTGTCGATGGGAGAGCAGGTCAAAAGGCGACAGAAATTGGGTGATATTTCCGATCCTTTTGGCAGCAGTACTCTGAATTTGACAGCACCGCGAGATGGCCTTGTGATCGGACGGACCATATCGCCTCTGGTGCATCGCGGCGATGCGGTTTTGCATCTGGCGACGGAGATCGCTACACACGAAGGGTAAAAAGCGGCGGTTTATGATCGATTATTTAAAAAAAATAAAAAATCGAACATACGAAATTCTCGAAATCGCCGGTCCTGGCGACTTGTTCAGCCGGCGAATCAACTGGGCAATACTCGTTCTTGTGCTCTTGAATACGGGTGTTCAATGCCTCGATATCTGGTGGCCGAAAACCCTCATGGCGTATCTGCAGCGGTTCGAGTGGTGGCCGGGTAACGACATTCTGCATTTTTATTTTCTCTATTATTCTTACTGGTTCGAATGGTTATTTATCGGTTTGCTAATTGTCGAATATCTGGCGCGTATGTGGTGCGTCCATGTAGCTGGGGGAAAACACCTGCCCGCTCGGCTGCGTTTTGGACTTCGGCCGCTACAGATCGCCGATCTCATCGTCATTCTGAATTTTTTCTTTTTCATCGTGTCGTTCGATCTGCGGTTTCTGCGTCTGTTGCGCTACCCGCGATTGATTGATCACATTAGTCTCACCTATAACTACGCCGATCCTCCAGAGGAGGTCACAGGCTACAGAGCAGCCATTAGAAACATTCGACACCAACTATCTGAGGTACGCCAGACAGTGCGTGCGGAGCAAGAGAAAGACCTGCACGCCGTCCGTCAGCGCACGGAATCTACAGTTGGACAGTTGCGAAGAATACAACAAGATGTATCCATTCAGCTGCGCCGTCGTCCGCAAGCCCTGAAAGAATCGCTTCCTCAGATACGCGAAACCGTACAACAAATTTTCGACTCACTTCGTGCGGATTTGAGCAATTCCAATAGCCTGGACGAGGTGGCGGTATTAAACCGGGTCGCATTCCAAAATTCCTCCTCTGTTTTTGACAATGTGCCGGAAAAGGTCAGTTATGTACACGATCTGAATTGGAAAAACCAAACAAGCTACCGGCTTGTCCCATTACGTCAGATTGGCTCTTCCCATTTCAGCGGCCTGGAAAACAGGGCCGATACTGCGTACCAGAAATTTGAAAAAATCCGCATTGAAGGATCGCTCGAAGGTTTAGACAGCGTGTTCAGTACGTTCAGGTACGCGATCAACACAGTTGAGAGTGGCCTGTCGCAGGGAGATGATGTGCTGTCGTCCGATGTTCAGATGGGGTTCAATCGCGCGATCAACCGATTGAGGGACCTCAACGACTATACCCGAATGGCGTGGGAGTCACTGCTATGGGAGCTCGAATGCGAGCACCAGGAGCGGTTGGAACTGATCGGTCAGGACGCCGCCCGTTATGGTCTGATTGCGTTCTATCTTGCAAAATTCGGGCGATTCGGGCGTCAGATTACTTCAACCGCCTTGAGAGCGTGCAGACAGGTATTGCGGCGCCTGTTGTCATTTCTCCGGGCACAGGTAGTTGTGCTATTCAATGCCGCTTCTGGCATCATAAAACCCGTGTTGCGTCGCCTGGGCTTGATGGCACCGGTCGAGCGCGAAGTCCGTCTGGCACTCGACAAAGCCAATTTGGAGTCAATCAAACATCTCGGGTTGCCGGAAGATTACGTGGTTCATTTCGCTTTCGATTCCTTGACTGACGAGGCGTTATTTATCGGATTTGATGAAGAGTTGGCTACTATTGAACAGGCGATTCAGCGCTGGGAAGATGGTCTCACCTCTTCCTTCATCTTATTCGGACAACGGGGTGCGGGCAAAACGACATTGTTGAATATTGCTGTCTCGCGATTGTTCGACGATACTTCGGTCGTAACCTGGTCCGCAATTGAGTGCAAGATGACGACCGCGCCTGAACTGGTGTCCTATCTGGCAAATATCCTTAAGATCGAAGATGTGACGAGCTTTGACGATCTGTCTCTGAAATTGTTGAAAGGACCGCGACGCGCTGTGATACTTGAAGGATGTCATAATCTGTTTTTTAAACGCATTGGTGATCTGGATGCAATCCAGCACCTGCTTTGGCTCATCGCGCGTACCAACCACCACATACTCTGGGGTATTTCCCTGGACCAGCATGCGCGCAATTATCTCGGTATGTGGCTCCCCCTGAATCGCCTATTTCACTTTGAGGTCGTAATTCGCGCCTGGCAACCGGCAGAATTGCAGATGCTCTTGATGCAGCGTCACAATCAAAGTGGCTATCGTCTGCGTTACGCGATAAATAGGGGATTAGAAAAAGCTGTGCGTCGGCGCGTGCATCGCTGGAGACGACCAGAAGATCCGGCCGTTCAGGACGCACTGGCTCAGATCTATTTCAAAAATCTGGCGGAGATCTGCAAGGAGAATATTTCTGTTGTTCTTCTATACTGGTTGCGGTCGCTTGAGCTGTTGGAAAGCGACCTCCTTATGGTTAATCCCGTCAGCGAGATTGACCTTGGAATTGTGCGCAATTTCTCGCTTGAACAGGCATTTATTCTGATCGCGGTGTTGCAGCACGACAATCTTACCGCCGCTGAACTATCATCAATACTCGATAGAGACCTCATCCAGACCAGACTGGAACTCGAGATTCTGTGGAACGACAATATTCTCGAGTTCAATCAGGAATCCGAGCGTTTTCGCATCAATCCCATCGGTTTGAAAGACGTAGAGGAAATGCTACAAGGACGCGGTCTTTTGTGATCTAAAACAGGAATCCGAGCATCATGGATACTTCACCTCTCGAACAACTCACGGGAAGCGGTGGCTTACACATTAACGCCACCAAAATATTGTCTGTTCTGCTGGTGATTGCGATAGCTTATGCGGTGACAACAATCATTCGCCTCGCGTTGGATTTTGGCGCCAACCGATTCCCTTCACATCGCTTGCTATTCAAGCGCGTTCAGCCACTGTTGCGTATCGGTGTTTACGGGGTTGCGATTTATTATTCTATCGTTATTATCGCACCCGAACAGAATACTCTGCTCGCTCTGCTGGGGTCAATCGCTCTGGCACTTGGGCTTGCCGCGAAAGATCTTCTCAACGATCTTATTGGTGGTATTGTTGTACTGTTTGACCGGTCCTTCCAAATCGGCGATCGCGTAACCGTAGGCTCTTATTACGGCGAAGTCGTGTCGATTGGTCTGCGCAGTACGAAGTTACAGACGATTGATGATTCTCTCGTCACCGTGCCAAATTCCACGTTGCTGACCTCTGGCGTGTCGAACACCAATGCCGGGAATCTCGATTGCCAGGTCGTTGTAGATATATACCTGCCAGCGCGGGCTGACTTGAAAGAGATTGAGGATGTGGCTCACGAAGCCGTGCTTACATCCAGGCTCGCATATCTCAAAAAGCCGGTGGTGGTCAATGTCAAGGACAAATTTGAAGAGACGCATCTGACACATCTCGTGGTAAAAGCGTACGTATTTGACACGCGCTACGAGAACAGTTTCGCCACTGATCTTACCAGTCGTATTAAAAAGGAATTGTCCAGGCGCAAGCTCATACCGTCTGATGTGCGTTTTACAGATGTTGTTGATGAGTAATTGAAAAGGTGGCTTGTATTGGAAAATCTTTTTTTAAAATTGCGATCGCGAACTACTGACCCATTTGCGCGAATAAAAAATTATCTGAAATTTCGCATTGAGCGATTGTTGTTGCTGGGCGTCCACTTTCATCTGCTGTTCATCGCCTCGCTGGTGGGGCTTGTCGCCGTTGGTGGGGGACTGATGGTGCAGGAAACGGAAGCGCCCTTTGATGATTATGAAACAGCCATCTGGTGGGCTTTTTTGCGTTTGACCGATCCGGGTTATTTGGGAGATGACGAAGGGATTCCCCGCCGCGTGATTTCAACGGTAGTAACGGTGCTTGGATACGTGCTTTTTATGGGGTCGTTGATCGCGATCATGACGCAGTGGCTCAATCAGACGATCCGCAATTTTGAGCGCGGGCTTACGCCCATTGTGCGTCGCAATCACATTTTGATTTTGGGATGGACCAATCGCACTTCTGAAATTGTCAGCGAGTTGATGCGCGCCGAAGGTCGTGTGCGCCGGTTTTTACAACTGCTCGGTGCGCACGGATTACACGTGGTAATTCTTTCCGAAGACGTGAGTCTGGAGCGCACAACGGAATTGCGGAGGGCACTGGGTTCTCTGTGGAATCCCAAGAAGATCACTTTTCGGTCGGGGATACCTCTGCGGATAGAACATCTGGAGCGCGTGGATTTCAAAAATGCGAGTGCCATTATTTTGCCCGGTGCTGATTTTGCTTATGGCAGTGCGGATGAATCGGATATGCGCATTATAAAAACACTGATGTCGATATCGAATCAGGGCGAGAAGCGGGATGCCAAAGAAACTCTACCCCTACTGGTGACAGAAATTTTCGATTCCGATAAAGTGGATATGGCAAAGCGGGCATATAGAGGCATTTTAGAAATTTTGGCGAGCGATGTTTTTATTACGCGATGTATGGCGCAAAATGTGCGTCATCCGGGATTGTCGCATGTGTTCCACGAGATTTTGTCGCACGGGGTTGGCAATGAGATCTATATTCACACCTCCAAACAGTTTACGGGGTCTCGTTTTGGCGATCTATCAGGTGCGTATCCCAAAGCGATTTTGCTGGGCGTAGTGCGTCCCCAGGGTGAGTCATTTTGCCCCCTGCTCAATCCGCCCGAGGATCTGATTTTGGAATCAGAAGACCGGCTGGTCTTTTTGGCAGAAAATCACCGGGACTGTGAACCACTGAGAAATTATCAAATAGAACGCGTATCGCGTAAATTTCAAGAGGTGCCCTATGTGAAAGAAAAGGGCAAACGACGCGTCTTAATTTTGGGATGGAATCACAAAGCAGTGGAATTGCTCAAAGAGTTCGACCGACAGATTGATGAACAGTTTGAGGTCTCGGTTTTGTCTCTTGTACCTTTGGCGGAAAGAGAAGCAGAGATAGAACAAAAAGGCATTGATCTGCGCCGCGTGGCTGTCACCCATCGCGAAGGAGAGACCACTTCGCTATCAAATTTAAGAGAAATGGAGCCAGATAGGTATGACAATGTGGTAATTCTGGGCAGTGACCGGGTGGAAACACAGGAAGAATCAGATGCGAGGACGATTGTGGTACATCTGGTGCTGAGAAATGTGCTGGATGAGGGTACGCATAAACCAGAAATTCTGGTTGATTTGCTGGATTCCGACAATGTGGCGATGTTTGAAGATTACGATAGCGAGGTATTGATTACGCCCCTGATTGCAAGCCATGTGCTGGCACAGGTTGCGTTGCGTCGAGAGATCAATGTCGTTTATGAAGAGTTATTTACTGTCGGTGGTGCAGAGATTTTCTTTCGCCGGGTTTTGGATTACGGCATAGCAGGTCAAAATGTGAATTTTGGAGAACTCCAGGAAATGTCGGCATGTCGGGGCGAAATCGCGCTGGGTATTCGCTTCCAAAACAGCGGGGTTGTGCTCAATCCGACGCGTGATGAGCCGTATATACTGAGTGAATCGGATGATCTTATTGTATTGGTTCGGGAGGATTAAGTATGAATCCCTGGGATAATTTACGCACGGTAATTGAGGAACCACTCATTTCTTTTGGCGAAATAGAAATAACGCCAGCCATTTTGCTGACGGCTACGCTAATTATCCTCATTGCGTATGGTATATCGCGGATGTTGCAACGCATGTTGCGGCGCAATGTGTTTGAACGTATAAGCTTAAATAAAGGTTCGCAGTCGGCTATCTGTCGTCTATTGCACATTATCATCATGTGCATCGGCGTATTTATCGCCATAGAATATACCGGGATTAATCTGACGACATTGGCAGCGGTTAGTGCGGTATTGTTGGTGGGGATTGGTCTGGGGTTGCAAACTATTACCCACAATTTTATCAGCGGACTCATTATGTTATTTGAGCGCCCCGTGCAGGAGGGAGATTTTGTAGAGGTGGGCGGCGTGCAAGGCACTGTGCAGGCGGTCAATGCATATAGCACTAAAGTCGAGACCCTGGATAATGTGACGATTATTGTGCCCAATTCAAAATTTCTATCTGAAAATGTCACAAACTGGAGCTTTCAAGGGTCAAAAGTACGTATTCACGCATCTGTGGGTGTATCTTACGGTGCCGATGTGGAACTGGTCGCAGAGACGTTGCTGGAAGTGGGGCGGGCGCATCCAGAGGTTTTGTCCGATCCCGAACCGCAGATGCAGTTTCTGGGCTTTGGCGATAGTTCTCTCAATTTTGATTTGCTGGTTTGGATTGAGAATCCAACCCGTCAGTATTTTGTGATCAGTGATTTGAATTTTGCAATTGTCCGGGCATTTCGAGAGCGAAATATTACCATTCCATTTCCGCAGCGAGATTTGCATATGCAGAGTGTGGAACCAACGCTTTTGGCTACACTATCACAAGAAACGAATAAGAAAGGGTAAAATTCATGTCGGATACGTTACAGGTAGCGCAGGATACATTGCAGACAGTTGCGACGCGCACCAGGCCATTTGATTATGTGCGAAATATCAAGCTGTCGATGACAGAGACTCTGGGAGAGTCCATCGTCGGTATTTTATATGCGGTTGTGATATTGATCGTGTTGCTATTTGCCTATAAAATGTCGAAGAGGTTGATCATCCTCGCGATGGAGGAACACCATCGCACGGATGCACAAATTCGGCAGTTTTTGACGATGTGGCGGTATTCGTTTATGCTGGTTGGTATTCTTTTTGTCATTGTGAGTCTGTCGGGATCTCTGGCCGCAATGGGACTGACGGTTGCTTTTGTAGGTATGGTTTTGGGCTGGTCCCTTCAGCGGCCGGTAACAGGCGTGGCCGCATGGTTGATGGTGATGATTAAGCGGCCTTTTAAAATTGGGGATCGCATTATTATTCAGGGTGTGCGGGGCGATGTTTTGGAAATTTCACCAACGCATGTTTTGCTGGGTGAGGTCGGCGGTACAATTGGCGGTGAAGAGTCTTCCAACCGCGGCATTTTGATTCCCAATGCGGTGTTGTTCGACCAGATGGTGATCAATTACGCAGTGTCTCAAGAGACGAAGTATATTCTGGATGAGGTACCCGTAAGGGTGGCTTACGATTCGGATTACAAATTGGCGGAGGAGACACTGATTACTTGTGCGCGGGAAGTGACGGGGACAATTGTAAAGGAGACGGGAAAAGAACCCGAGGTGCGAGCGGAGTTTTTTGATTCGGGAGTTTTGATGCGCTTGCGCTATCAATCAATTGCCGTAGAGCGGCAAAAGATATCGACTGCTATTGTCGCAAAAATCGTAGAAGCATTTGCGAACAGCGACCGCCTCGGCTTTGCGTATCCCCATACTGCAGTGGAATATAAATCGATTGAGAGCGCTTCCCTGCCACCGATGTTTAAGGAAGTAAGCCTCAACACATAGAGCCATCGGCGGGCGACCACAGGGGGTCGCCCCTACATGCAATGATCGTGTCTGTGTAGGGGACGGCCCCTGTGCCGTCCCGGCAGATTAACAAATACCATCGTAGGGGACGGCCCCCTGCTTAAACCATTTCATCATTCTGGCGCACGCTCTGTTTCACTTTCTCCTTCAACGCCTGCATCTCAGCTTCGACG
>JAPPIE010000001.1 GCA_028874765.1 Gemmatimonadota bacterium | reverse complement strand
CTGTGGATGGGACGGTGGGTGCGATTGAGGTGTTTATGAAGGCGGGCGATGCGCTGGTTTTTGTGGATGGACTTTCACACGGGTCGGCAAAGCGGATGAATGCGGGGACGCGGCGCATTGCGGTGTATCGCTACGGGCCTTCGTGGGGAAATTTCCGACACGGGTACCAGCCATCGCCAGAGTTGCTGGCACGCCTCACCCCCCAACGCCGCCGCATTGTGCAACCGCAGGTGCTGCTCCCGCGAGAGCCGCAGGTGAAAGATAAGAGTGAGCTGTAAATAAGTGATTCAGCACGTTACGCCGAGTTCATCGCCGCCGTAGATGGCGAGGCGTTCTTTTGCGGTCATTTCTATGGTGCTTTCGGGGCGGTAGTGGTATTGCAGTGCTCTGCGGCGGTGGGCGGATTGGTTGGTTGGGCTGCCGTGATGGGTCATGCCGTGCCAGAAGAGGCATCCGCCGGGGGCGAGGGGAACGGTGACGTTTCTGGGAACGGCGACGTCGGCATCGCATATTTGCCAGTCGCGCCGCCTGAAGTGCGGGATGGGTCCTTCGCGATGGGATCCGGGGATGATGTGCAAGCACCCGTTTTCTTCTGTGGCGGCATCGATGGCGATCCATACGCCGACGACGGTGGTGCCGACGGGATAGTTGAAGTACGCGCAGTCCTGATGCCAGGGTTTTTCGCGGCCTATGTGCGGGGGTTTGATCAGTCCCATGTCCTGAAAGAGTACGGGGGTGTCGTCCATCATGCGGGAGAGGACGGAGAGGATGTTGGGGTCGTGGGCGAGGTCGTTGAGCCGGGTGTCATAATCGACGAATTTCCAGATTTTACGCACGCTGTCGCGACGCGCTCTGCCTGTGAGTTCGGAAAAGTGTCCGCGTTTGGCGGCTTCGGCCATTACGCCTTTGAAGTCCTGGCTTTTGCCGTCGATGAGATCCCACATGGCCTGGCCCGCGGATTCGATTTGTTGCGGCGTGAATGCCCGTTGAATGGCGAGGTATCCCTGTTCGTGAAATTGGGCGATTTGACGGTCGTCGATGTCGGCGAGGGTGTCGAGATAGTCTGCCCGTCTGGTTGTTTCGTAGAGGGATGGTTCATGCATCGCGATGGGTGTTTCGGCGGTTGCCATGATAGGCTCCTTGAGAGGCTGATTGCTGGTTGCTTACCGCATTTTACACATCTTTTAATGAAGTGTCAATACTATCGGAGTGCATTATGTCTGAAACACAACCCCTACCACTTCCTCCGAATTTTAATCCTGAGACTTTTATGCTGTCTCGCTGGGAAGAGGGCAAGATGTATCACGCACCGCGTCTGGCGGCTGAGTTTGCCAACGATCTTCTGGCGAATGGTGCGCGCGAGGATGTTGAGTTGGCTGAGAAGGTTCTCGATGCGATGCTGGCATGTCAGGAGGCGCGTGAGGGCGATCCCCATTTGGGAAATTTTCTCTGGGAGCGCGAGGATGAGGTGGTGGAGGATCTCAATGCGGTTCAGTTTTGTCTTTTTCAGCTTATTCCACTGATGATTAATTATGGGAATGCGCTTTCTGCGGATTTGCAAGGTCGGGTTCGCGAGAGTATTCGCCTGGGGCTGGAGGAGGTTCGGCGGATTGATGTTCATTTTCGCTATACGAATATTGTGGTTAAGGATATTGCCAATACGTGTTTGGGTGGGGAGTTGCTCGGGGATGAGGCGTTTGAGAACCGGGGGTATGAGAAGTTTCGGGCGTGGATGGATTTTACGACTCAAAATGGGTGTGCGTACGAGTTTAATAGTCCCAATTACGCGAATGTGGCGATGCGCGTGTTGCACAGGCTGAGTGAACTGGTGCAGCACAAGCCCACGCGCATTGGTGCCAGGGCGATGTGCGCGCGTATTGGTCTTTCCGCAGCCCTACATATTCATCGGCCTACGGGTCGCTGGGCAGGTCCTTTTAGCCGGGCGTACCGGCACGCGCTTTTTTGCCAGATGCCGCCGGAGATTGGTGATTTTCGTGCGTATATTGAGGCGGGCCTTTTGCCCGATTGGCTGTCCGATGCGCTCGATTACCATCCGGAGACGTTTTTTCTTTCGGAGACGGCTGATTCGGAAAATGGCGTGGGGATTTCCACGTATCACAGTCCTTCGTTTGCGCTGGGGGTTTCGTCTCAGGAACTTCGCAGTCAGACGAATCGCTTTATTACCGGGCAGTCGAGTGTTTTTGTCGCGCATCACAAGACGGGTACGGATCAGACGGGTGTTATTTATTCCCGGTATGTGCTGGATGATCACTGGCTCGGGTCGTTTCGGTCAACGCCCGCGCGGTCCAATGATCAGATTCTTTTTGAGGAGGGGCAGTGTCACAATGTCCAGGATGGTTCCCGGGCGATTGTGCTTTATTCGCCGAAGGATCTGGGCGCGATGGCGCCGCGGAGCAGTGCCAAAGCCGTTGTGTGCTGGCACGATCGCGGGCTGGTGGATGAGATTTGGGTTGGTGAGGAGAAAGTGGAGAATTTGCCGTTCGATGTTCCGGATGGTGCTACGGTTGGTGTTGCGATCGGTCCGGTTCTTTCCGCGATTCGTCCGCTTGCGCGTACAGATCTGGGGCGGAATGCGCCTCTTCGTCTGGTGGCGTATGATACGCATCTTTTTTTGGAGCTATATAATTATCTGGGCCCGTCCAAGACGTTCTGGGAGCAGGGACATCCGGGTTCTTTTTTTCAGGGTAAGCCCCGGTGCGGTTTTTATGCGGAGATGGCTGAGCGGTCGGATTATGCGGATGTGCAATCTTTTGTGCGGGCGGTTGCTGGGGGTGCTCTGAGAGATGATGCTGCGCCTCCTGTGACTTATGATGCGGGGAAGACGCGGCCGTGGTCCGTGGAATATACCCGGGGTGGAGAGACGCTGGGTATTGAGATCGATTTGCTGGCGTGGGTTCTTCAGAAGCGCTGGACTCACGAGGGTACGCTCGGCTGGCCACCGCTTGAGTCGCCTGTGGCCCGTCAGAGCAGTACGGGCGAGGTTTCGGTTGGTGACGCTACGTTGATCTGCGGAAGACAGCCCGCATGGCTTTTTGCATGTTCTCAGACCGAGCGCTATGTGGCTGCTTTTCACGGGGTGGAGCCTGAACCGCTGACGCTTACGGTGCCCGAGGGTGAGGTGCATGTTGAGGCAATGGGGACGGGTACTGTTGTCTGGGATAAGGGTGATGTTACCGTCGATGCTGTTCAGTGCGCGGGTGTTAAAGTTGCGGGTGGGCGTGTGGTTTCTCGTGTTACAGCGGAGGAGGTCGCGTGAAAATTTTACTGACGGGTTTTGAACCCTGGGCAGCGTGGTCGTCCAATCCATCGGGTGTTGTGGCTGAGTCTCTGGATGGGGCTTCGATTGGTGGATGCGAGGTTGTTTCGGCTGTGTTGCCGGTTGTTCACGGAGCGGATATTGATCGGGTTGCGCCGCTGATTGCAGAGCACGAGCCGGTGGCGGTGGTGTGTTTGGGGTTGCACGGTTCTGCGTCTGCGCTCCATGTCGAGCGCGTTGGGATTAATTTGAAGGTGATAGATGGGGTCGATTATCCCATTGTTGAAGGGGGTCCGGATGCCTATTTTTCTACGTTGCCGACCCGGGCTATGGTTCAGCGGATGGAGGATGTCGGGGTGCCGGTGCGGTTGACGTATTCGGCGGGTACGTTTTTGTGCAATCACATTATGTATTCTGTGTTGCATCTGGTCGCTGAGGATGATCTGCCCGCGGGTTTTATTCATGTGCCGCCTACGCCAGAGCTTGTTACGGAACTGGGCAGGTCGCAGCCGAGTATGGCGTTGGAGACGATTCGCACAGGTGTGGTTGCCGGGGTTACGGCTGTGGTGGAAAATATAAAGGTCAGGAGGGTGTGATGTCGAAGATCAAAATGGGGATTATTGGTTGCGGGGCGATTGCACAGGTGCAGCATATGCCGAATTTGGGTGTTTTGCACGCGCTTTATGAGGTGACGTGGGTGTGCGATATTTCGCCGGGGTTGGCGCGGTGGCTGGCAGAGGTTTTTGGCGTGCCGAATTTTACGACGGATCCGCAGGAGTTGTTACAGGCGGGGGATGTGGATGCGGTGATTTTATGCCATGCCGATCCGAAGACGGAATTGGCGGTGGCGGCTTTTGAGGCGGGTAAGCATGTGTTTATTGAGAAGCCGATGTGCTATTCGCTCGAGGAGGTGGATGCGATATGTGCTGCGAAGGAGCGGGCGGGTACGGTGGGGCAGGTGGGCTATATGAAGGTCTATGATCCGGCGTATGAGTTGGCTCGGGAGGAGGTGGGGGATGCGGGCGATGTGCGTTTTGTGCAGGTGAATCATTTACATCCGAATAATAATTTGCATTTGAAGCAGTTTGAGTTGACCTATTTTGACGATTTGCCGCCCGAAGCGGCAGTTGAGAGAAACAAAGCGCGGCAGGCGGCTTTGAGGCAGGCGGTGGGCGATGTGTCGGATGATGCTGCGCGGGCGTTTTTTACGCTGTCGGGGAGTATGATTCACGATTTGTACGGGTTGCGTCTGATGCTGGGCAATCCGACGCATGTGGTGAGTACCGAGGTGTGGCAGGGTGGCCGGGCGATGACGACGATTTTGGAATATGCATCGGGGGCGCGGTGCGTGGCTACGTGGATCGATTTGCCCGATTTGTGGCATTTTAAGGAGACGCTCGAGGTTCACAAGGACGATAAGCGCGTTATTCTGTCGTATCCCACGGGTTTTGCACGGGGGATTTTGTCAACGCTGGATGTATTGGAAATTCACGCCAATGGGTCCCACGGTACGCGCAGTCCCGAGATTGATTGGGAGAGTCCGTTTGTGAGAGAGCTTCGGCATTTTTACGCGTGTATTACAGATGGCGAGCCGTGCCGCACACCCGTGGAAGATGCGCGGTATGATATTGGGTTGATTATTGATATTACAAAGGGGTATGTGAACGCAAATAACCAATGATACAGGTGAGTTTAACCAAAAGGATTGACATAATATAACTAATTAGATATAATCAAGATATGGAACATAAAGGAGTATTCCTCAGAAATGTTCGGTGGGTTGGAAATTCGAGAGAGCAACTACAGCGTTTTCCCAACCAGGTTCGCAAAGATATTGGACATTTGCTCTATCTGGTGCAGACCGGACAAACGCCGCCCTCTGCAAAGCCGATGCGAGGCATTGAGTCCGGCGTATTTGAAATTGTCAGTGATTATGTTACAAATACCTACCGCGCTGTTTATACGGTCAAGATTGGTAGAAGTCTTTATGTGCTTCATGCATTTCAGAAGAAATCAAAAAGAGGAATCGCCACCCCTAAGCAAGATATCGATTTAATTAAAAGGCGATTGAGACGCGCTAAGGAGTTGGCTGAAGAGGAGGAAGATCATGGGTGAAGATATTAAAATTGAAGAGAGTAGTGGCAATATCTTTTTAGATTTGGGCTTTGGTGAAGAGGAAGCAAAAGAGGAGTTGCTCAAAGCCCAACTTGGTGCGGAGATTTTTCGAATTCTCGAATACCGCAAACTGACTCAGACAAAGGCCGCGAGGATTCTTGAAGTTAAACAGCCAGAAATTTCTCGGCTTAAGAGCGGTAAGTTTTCTTATTACAGTGTCGAACGGCTGATGCGTTTTCTTGACCGTCTCAATTGTGAGGTCAGCATTCATATTGCTTGGCCGGAGCATGAAGGGGCCAAAAGGGTTATTGCAATATAGTTCATCAAGTTGAATCTGATTAACAGATAAAAAGAAGCACCGGATCACGCATCTGATCAGGTGCTTCTTTTTTATTTACCTATATCTGCGCGACAGCTATCCACTGACAGGTTTGCCAAAGGAATCTACGAAGATGAGGAAGTCGGTAATGTCAACTGTTCCATCGCTGTTGAGGTCGTATTTTGGATCGAAGTTCTCCTGTCCGCTCTGGGTTCCAAACACATTGACAAAAAACAAAAAGTCAGCGATATCGACCTGTCCACTGCCATCAAAGTCGGCAGAGACGAGGGGGATTCCTTCTACCTCAAAGCGGATGATTTCAGTAAAGTCCGCCCGAAGGATGTTCTGTGCCTTGTCCCATACCTTCATTTCAGCAAGCCCCCATGTTCCGGGAATACTGCCGACGGGCAAGATGATCGTTTTATGGTAGGTGTGATAGACAGCCGGATCGCGTGTAAAATAGACTTTGTAAAAATCCGAATCGTAATGTCTGAAGTGGTGCTTCACACCATTGGGGTCGCGTAAATACATGTCTGTCGAACTATATCCACTGATGTTGTCCTTAATTTTATAGGCAATATCGACCTGTGTTTCGCCATTTGGTGCTTCTGGATTGGTCGGTTCTGCTTGAATGGTGATCTGATTTAGATCGAGCACAGGCGGGGTGTCGTCGGGATTTGTCGTTTGAACGACAATAGTAGCAGGTACTTCATCTATTACGACATCTTCATCCCGTAATCCATGTCCTGGATCGGTAAAGTACACGCCTTGAGCGTTTAACGCAATATCCTTCATCTTAATAAAATTGAGTTTGTACGCTCCGCCTGGGAAGTAATCCGGAATCACGAGTTCAACACTTGCCTCACCGGTTTGTGGATCATATTTCCCATGTTCCGTCGAGCGACGAGAATAGGTTTCAGCATTTGCATCATTCAGTTGTGCATAGACTGTCCTTACACCGATTTCTTCAAAAAGCCGCCAGCGTGCGGTGAGAATTTGCAATGTCCTGCCTTCTGCTGTGCCTGGTGACAACGAGAGTTGCATTGTATTTTTGATGTAATCCGGCGGTTCATAATCGGCAAGCGGATTGTTGAGATAGAGTTTCCATCCGAAATCGACTTGAGATTCGTGGCGTTCATTGCCCTGGGCATCCTTGAGGGTAATTTGATCTGGACCCCAATAACCGTATGCCGCGTGCTTTGATAGTGTTTTACTTCCCCGCAAAATGTGGCCTGCATTGATGCGCTGTCCATTGGCGCTTACAGGATGAAGCCAGATGTCAAAGAAGGTTCCTTTTGTGCTGTGAATTCTCAGGAGTGATGCCTGGGCATTATCAAAGCCATTCTCCCGATGAAGCTCAAGCTCTATTGTTATATCCTTATCCTCTTCTGGTTCGCCCGCAACCTGTATGTCAACACGTATGATCCGCCCAGGATACACCACATCGGGATACAGATTATAGACCTGAAATGTCAGGTCTTCGCGTATCCGAGAGATGTACCGCGTGCCGTGCATGACCCGGTCTCGAATAAATTCGTATTTGGCGGGGGAACGCGAGCGCAATTTGTCGGGGTTTACGATGTAATAACTGATGGTTTCTGCCATGTCCTCATTCGGATTCTTCTTATGTGCATAAGCGGATACAAACTCGACCTGTTTGGTCGTTGACCAGCCATCTGAATCATCCGGATTTTCATACCAGCCGCCGAGTTCAATCCAGTCCTGTTTGAGTTGGTCGTCAAAGAGATGTTCCCAGAAAAAATGTGCTTTTTCATGGAGAATTAAGCGGTGGATGTAGTCGAGGCCCTGTCCCTTAAAAGCAGATTCCATGAATTCAATATAGCCCTCGGTCACCCATGCTATAGCAGGTGCAGTCGGGTTAATAGGATGAGGTGTTCCATCCAATCGCCGCACCAGATATTGTAGCCCTGGTGTGCTGAGCATGCCTTGTGGGTATTCTTCAAACATACTCACAAGGGCCATCAATTCTTCGTTTTTGAATTCTCCGAACCGACCTGCATGTTCTTTTGTTGTTCTTCGCGTGAGTTCGGTATAGTCCGGCACATCTATACTTATGCCGTAGCGTTTCTCTAAAATCTGCTTGAGCGCCTCTCTATCTCTACCACCGTCGGTTACATAGCGAACGACGGCATGGTGGAGTCTTTTGGAGAAGAAGCGGCCTCTCACACCCTCTATCTCAGCCAGCAATGGATCGGCATAGGTAAAAGCTTCACGAGACAGGGTGATGATTTTCTGCCCGTCCTGGAAGCGAATCTCTATGTCATTTTGAATATGCTGATCTGTCAATTGCCATAACGAGGATGACACGCTGGGTGTCTCTTTGTACGGGTCGTTACTCAATTGCGGTATGGATTCAAAGGTCTGGAGCAGTCGGTACGCCTGACCATCACTCCATTCGGTGCCGAGTAATACCGAGTATTGTTGCATGAGACGCAACGATGCGCTGTGCGGCACGACCTGTATCGGCTGGTGTAAGAACATGACCTGCAGGGGTTGCACGAGGGTGGCCTTATCTACCCCTTCGTAGGTTGTATCGGTTTTCCAGGTATAGGTATATTGTGCAAAGGCGTGTCCGCTGAAGATGAGTGCTATCAGGAGGGCAATGCTGCTCAGGGATGCAAATTTAGAGGTGCGATGATTTGTTTTTGTTGTCATTGGGTTATCCCTCCAGGTGTTGAACTATGCCTAACTTCTGTGTGAACGTTTGCGTGAACGTTTGTGCTAATATAAAAATTATAGTTTGCGAGTCAATGGTTAATTGGCTTCCTTATCGACAGAATAAAAAAAGCACCTGATCTGATGAGATTGATCAGGTGCTTCTTTTTTGATATAGCTCAACCTACGCCGCACTCCGTCCCTGTCTCGCTTTTGCCTCCCGGCGGTTGTGCCATTCGACCACGATGGGCGATGCGACAAATGCCGAGGAGTAGGTTCCCACGATGACGCCGATGAGCAGGGCGAATGCAAAGTCGCGGATTACTTCTCCGCCCAGGAAGATGAGGGAGAGGACGACGAGCATGGTGGTGCCCGAGGTGAGTACTGTGCGGTTGAGACACTCGTTGATGGCGCGGTTGATTACGCTGCTAAAGGTGTCGCGGCGATACAATTTGATGTCTTCGCGGATGCGGTCATAGACCACGATTGTATCGTTGAGGGAGTACCCCACAATGGTGAGCAGTGCCGCCACAATGGCCAGGGAGATCTCCCAGTTTAGAACTGAAAAGATCCCGAGGGTGATCATGACGTCGTGGAATAGGGCGATGACGGCTGCGATCCCAAATTCGATCTGCCTGAAACGCCACCACACGTAAATGATAATGAGTATCATTGCGACGAGGATGGCATATACGGCATTGGTCTTGAGTTCTTCGCCAATTTTGGGTCCGACGGCTTCCTGCCGTCGCAACCACTCGGTCTCATCTTGAATATTGCCGGCAAAATCGGATTTGAGTCTGGTTTTTATGGCGTCTGCGATGGCTGTGCCTTCGGCTTCTTCTTCAACGCGAATGAGGATGTCGTTGACCGTGCCGAATTCTTTGATTTCGCTGTTGCGCAAGTCCATGCTCTGGTCCTCAACGCGGACGTCGCCCAGAGACTGGCGGATGTCGCCGACAGAGGCTGGGGGATCAAAGTGCAATTCGAGCAATGTGCCGCCGGCAAAGTCGATGCCCAGATTATAGCCGCCTTTGGCGATGGTGGATCCCAGGCCGAGCAGGATGAGAACAGCGGACAGGATGAAAGCACCCCGTCGAACACCGAGAAAGTTGATGCTGGTGTCGCCAAATACGCGCAGCCTGCCAATGCTGAGGCGGGGATTGACCTGGCGCGAGACAATGGTGTCGTAAATGGTGCGCGTGACAAAGATGGCGGTGAACATCGAGGAGATGATACCGATCATCAGGGTGAGTGCAAAGCCCTTGATGGGACCGGTGCCGTATTGGTAGAGCACGATGGCGGTGATGATGGTGGTTACGTTGGCATCGACGATGGTCTGTACGGCGCGCGCATAACCATTTTCAATGGCTACCCGCAGGGTTTTTTCCGCGCGCAATTCCTCGCGGATGCGTTCGAGAATCAGCACGTTGGCATCTACTGCCATACCAATGGTTAAAATAATACCCGCTATGCCGGGCAGGGTGAGCGTGCCTTGAAATGCCGCGAGGATGGCCATGACAAAGACGAGGTTGAGCACGAGCGCAAGATCGGCGACGAGACCCGAAAAGCCGTAGTAGATGACCATAAAAATGATGACGATGACGAGGCCGATGAGGGCTGCATTTCTGCCCTGTTCTATGGAGTCGCGTCCAAGTGAAGGTCCGACCGTGCGGTCTTCGACGATATTGACGTCGGCGGGTAGCGCACCTGCACGCAAGACAATGGCGAGGTCTTTGGCTTCGTCAATGGTGCCAGTGCCTTCAATAATGCCCGAGCCCTGGTTGATTTTGGAGCGGATTGTGGGCGCAGAATAGACCTGATCATCGAGAATGATGGCCATGCGTTCGCCCACGTTGGCGCCCGTGACCCGTCCAAAGAGGCGCACGCCCTGGCTGGTGGTGGTGAAGTTGACAATGGGTTGACCGGCGTTTTCAAAGGATTGTCCGGTTGTAACAGAGGCATCGGAGAGGATTTCGCCTGTCATTTCTACGCGTCTTTTGAGATAGTAGAGCGCGCGATAGCGTTGTCCGTCGCCCATTTCTTCGTCTTTGGAATTCCACAGGAATTGCGCGTCGGGTGGCAGGAGTTTTTGTACGTCTGGACGATTCAGAAGTTCTCGCACGGTCAGTATATTGTCTTCTGTTACTACGAAGTCTCCCCGAGAAGATAGCATATAGCGAGAGAGAGATGGGGTGTCTTCGGCTATTTGCCCGAGGAGCGGGTCTTCGGCTTTCGCGCTGTCAACAGGTGCCTGCGCGGCAAGGTGTCGGTCAATTTTTTCGATTATGCCAGCGCGGTCGGCGTCGGATTTGAGGATTTTGAATTCGAGACGTGCGGTTTTGCCGATCAGGCCCTTGGCGCGTTCGATGTCTTGCACTCCCGGCAATTCGACTACGATACGCCAGTCGCCTTCGCGGTGAATGATGGGTTCAGAGACGCCAAATTGATCAATGCGATTGCGGATAATTTCGAGGGCGCGCGCAACCACGTCTGTTTTTTCATCTTCTGAGAGATTGGTTTGATCCACTTCGAGAACGAGGTGGATACCCCCTTGCAAGTCTAATCCGAGGTTGATGGCTTGCTGTTTTACGCGCTCTCGCTGGTCTAAATTTTCCGGAGGTGCGTAGTAAAATTGGTAGGTGGGATAGAGATAAAAAAGTGCGAGCACTATGGTCGCACAGATGATTAACAAACGCCAGTATTCTCGGGTCATCGCAGAAAGTTACTCCGTTTAGGTGTGATTCACTGGTTTCGTTCAACTACGTGTTGAACCGCCAGTGCAAGCGCGTCGCGCGCGCTGGAGGTGTGTAGAACATTCAGATTTTTGAGAGCGGATTGTGCATAAGAACGCGCTTCTTCTCGCGCGGCTTCTACGCCCCGATAGCGCTGGACAAAGCGCATGATTTCTCGCCAGTCGCTGTCGGTTTCTACGCCATTGAGTACTTTGCTGCGAATATGGGCAGCTTCGCCATTTTTGCAGTTTGCCAGTGCCCGAATTAAGGGTAAGGTCAATTTTTTTTCTCGAAGATCGTTTCCCGTGGGTTTGCCCATGTTATTTGCACTGCCCATCAGGTCGAGGACGTCGTCGGTAATCTGGAAGGCGACGCCGATTTCACTGCCGAAAGACGCCATGCGAGCGATCTGATTGGGCGATCCATTGCCCAAAATAGCACCCAATTCGCAAGCCAGCGCGAGCAGTGATGCCGTTTTTTTATTAATCATGCGAAAATAGAGCGATGCTTCACCCGAAGAAGATATTTCGCCCTCGAGAATTTCTCCTTCGACGACGCGCTGTATCGCGTGGGTCGTGGCGTCCATGACCGGTAGGGAGTTGAGTCCAACGAGCACTTGCATTGATTTGGCAAAAAGAAAATCGCCCATCAAAATGGCTGCGCGGTTGCCCCATTGGAAGTGTAAGACGTCGGCACCCCGGCGCGTTTCCGCGTTGTCGATTACGTCATCGTGAATGAGCGATGCCGTTTGTATAATTTCAACGCCTACAGCAGCATCGATCACCGCGTCTGAACACTCGCCTACGGCCTGCGCTGTTAAGAATGCAAGAGCAGGTCGAAAACGCCTGCCCCTGTTTTTGACAACGTGATAGGCCATTTTTTGTATTCCCCCGACATCAGAGGCCGTCATGATTTCTTCGAGACGGGTTTCAAAGCGTGCGATCTGATATTGGATGGGCGCGAAAATTTGGTCTAACATGGCGCGTTTATAAAGGGGTGAGACAAACGAATATTAAGGCGTGAGAAATTAACAAAAAAGGTCGTAAAAGTCAATGATTAGCAATTGGCGGTTAGCGGGCGACCACAGGAAGTCGCCCCTACAGGATTAACAATATTATCGTAGGGGACGGCCCCCGTGCCGTCCCATCATCGCCTTTGCGCCAGTACCGCGCGGGGATATCCACTCAGGTCGGTGTGGGTAGAGATGTGGGTGAGGCCACTTTGTCGCGCGAGGAGTTGCGTGACGGTATCGGCCTGGTCGTGGCCGATTTCCAAACCCAATAATCCGTCCGGTGCGAGCAAAGGGACACTGGTGGGAATAATTTTGCGATAGAAGTCGAGGCCGTCACTGCCTCCGTCTAAGGCGAGGTGAGGATCACAGGCGCGGACTTCGGGTTGTAGCGCGTCGATTGTACGGCTGGGAATATAGGGGGGGTTGGAGAGGATGGCATTGAACCCCTCTGGCGGTGCAAAGGGTGTGAGGAGGTCGGCTTGCAAAAAGGAAATGTGGTCGGAAACGCCGTTGAGGCAGGCGTTTTGGCTGGCGAGGTAAAGTGCTTTACGCGATATGTCTGTGGCGATTACATGCGATTCTGTGAGTGCTTTGCTCAGGGTAATGGCGATGATTCCCGATCCGGTGCCAATGTCGAGGATACGGAGTTTTGTGATGTTTTTTAATTGGTCGAGGACAATTTCGACGAGGGTTTCTGTTTCTGGTCGGGGAATCAGGGCATCGGGCGAGGTGTGAAATGGGAGGCCGTAAAATTCGGTGTTGCCCAAAAGGTGTTGCAGGGGTATGCGATCGGCACGGCGGTGTATCAAGTTGCGATAGGTCGCGTTTTGTTCAGGTGTGAGCGGCTGACGCGCCCGCATAAGCAGTTCTGAACGCGGACATTCGAGCACATGGGCGAGCGTCCATTCGGCATCTGCCCGTGGGCTGGGTACACCCGCTTTGATGAGGATGTCTCTGGCCCAGATGAGGAGATGGTGAATGGAGGAGGACATGGGGGTTAGAAGATTTGTTCCTGTTGTTTGAGTTTTTCCGTTTGGTCAGAGAGGCGAAGGGCTTCGATGAGTTCTGCGATGTTGCCGTCCAGAATGTTTTCAAGTCTGTGCAGGGTGAGTTTGATGCGGTGGTCGGTTACGCGCCCCTGTGGGAAATTGTAGGTGCGAATTTTCGCGCTTCGGTCGCCGCTGCCAATTTGAGAGCGGCGGTCGGCGGCGGTTTTTGCCTGTTGTTCGCGGATGGCCTGATCGAGCAGGCGCGAGCGCAAGACTTTGAGTGCTTTGGCTCTGTTTTTGTGCTGGGATTTTTCGTCCTGACACGTAACCACAAGACCCGATGGCATGTGGGTGATGCGCACTGCCGAGTCGGTGGTGTTGACGCTTTGACCGCCGGGTCCCGAAGAGCGAAAGACATCTATTTTGAGGTCGTTGAGATCGATGTCTATATCGACGTCTTCTGCGTCGGGAAGAACGGCTACCGTGGCTGTCGAGGTGTGGATGCGGCCGCTGGATTCGGTTTCGGGAATGCGCTGGACCCGGTGTACCCCGCTTTCGTATTTTAGCCTGCCGTAGATACCGTTGCCAACGACTAAGAAGATGATCTCTTTGTATCCACCAATTCCCGTGGGATTTGAGCTGAGGATTTCACAGCGGCCCCCCGTGTTTTCCGCATAGCGCGAGTACATGCGGTGGAGGTCGGCGGCAAAGAGGGCGGCTTCGTCTCCGCCCGCACCTGCGCGTATTTCGACGACGGTGTCTTTGCTGTCGTTGGGGTCTTTGGGAATTAAGAGCATTTTGAGCTTGTTGGACAGGTCTGATTCGCGCAGGGCGAGGTCTTCTTTTTCCATTTGGGCCATATCGACGAGTTCGGCGTCATCCGATGTGCTGATGATGTCATTTACTTCGGCGAGGTCTTCGCTCACTTTGTTGTAGTCGCGATACGTTGTGACGATTTCTTCGAGGTCGCGATATTCTTTGCCGAGTTTGCGAATGCGATTGGGGTCTGCGGCAACTTCGGGTCTGGCCATTTCTTCGCCGAGTTTGAAATAGCGGGTTTCAATGGTTTTGAGTTGTTCAAACATGGTGGTTCTTTCAGATGAGCGGACAACCACAGGGGGTTGTCCTTCTACACAAATCGAATAATAATATCATCGTAGGGGCGGTGCCCCTGTGCCCGCCCGTAATACAAAAAGGGCGAAACAGTCGCGGCATGCGGCCGTTTCACCCTTTTTCATGTGGATCGCGTTGCTAACTGTCCGTTTTTTCTTCTTCCTTTTCTTCTTCAGTGTCTTCAATACCATACCGGCGGCGATAGCGTTCGACCATACCGGCGGTGTCAACGAGCATCATCTTGCCCGTGAAGAACGGATGGGTAGCGGAACTGATTTCAACTTTGATCAGTGGATAGGTGTTGCCGTCTTCCCATTCGATGGTTTCTTCAGAGGTGCGCGTCGATCGCGTTTTGACCCGAAATGGTGGGTTGGCACTGACGTCTTCAAAGATCACGTCGCGGTATTCTGGATGGATATTGGGTTTCATGCGATTGTCCTCAAGTTGTTCAAATGTTGTTCAAAGAAAGACAGACTGAAGAATATACCAAAATGCGAAAAAATAATCAAGTCGCGGGTTTTAGAAGATGTCTTAGAAGGCGTGAATCGGTTCGCTCATGGCATTGAGGAAGTCTTCGTTGGTTTTGTTTTCTTTTGTGCGTTCTGTGAAAAATTCCATCGCTTCCAGAGGTTGCATTTGATTGAGTAGTTTTCGCAAGATCCAAACGCGGTTGAGTTCTTTTTCTTTTAGCAGGAGTTCTTCTTTGCGCGTGCTGGACATGGATACGTCAATGGCGGGAAAGACGCGGCGATTGGAGAGCCGACGGTCGAGTTTGAGTTCCATGTTGCCCGTGCCCTTAAATTCTTCGAAGATGACCTCATCCATACGGCTTCCGGTTTCGACAAGAGCAGTTGCCAGAATGGTCAGGCTGCCGCCTTCTTCGATGTTGCGCGCTGCGCCAAAAAATCGCTTGGGCCACTGCATGGCTGTCGAGTCGAGACCCCCGGTGAGAATGCGCCCACTGTGGGGGGCAACGGTGTTATAGGCCCGGGCTAAGCGGGTGATGCTGTCGAGTAAGATGACGACGTCCTGCTGGTGTTCGACCAATCGCTTGGCTTTTTCTATGACCATGTCGGCGACCTGTACATGTCGGGTCGGGGGTTCGTCAAAAGTCGAACTGACGACTTCGCCTTCGACCGAACGGATCATGTCTGTGACTTCTTCGGGGCGCTCGTCAATGAGGAGGACAATAAGCGTGATTTCGGGATGGTTTTTGGTAATGGCGTTGGCAATTTTTTGCAGGAGCATGGTTTTGCCCGTAAACGGGGGGGCGACAATCATGCCGCGTTGCCCTTTGCCAATTGGCGTGAGGAGATTCATGATCCGAGTGGAAAGGTCCTGCGGGTCGTACTCGAGGTCAATGCGTTCGTCCGGGTGCAGTGGCGTGAGATTGTCAAATAGAATTTTTTGTTTCGCGACTTCCGGATCTTCAAAATTGACGGCCTCAACGCGAATGAGTGCAAAGTATTTTTCGTCACCTCTCGGTGGACGAATATGTCCCGATATGGTGTCTCCAGTTCGCAGGTTGAAGCGTTTGATTTGCGAGTGTCCCACATAAATGTCATCGGGACCGGGCAAATAATTGTACTTTGGCGATCTGAGGAAGCCAAATCCGTCTTCGAGGATGTCGAGAACACCCTGGGCGAAGATACGTCCACTTTTGGCGGTTTGGCTCTGGAGAATAGCAAAGATAAGTTCTTGTCTTCGCAGGCTGCTGTAGCCTTGAATATTGAGAGCCTGCGCGTGTTTGTTGAGTTCGGGTATGCTGCATTCCTGCAACTCAAACATGTTCAATTTTTCTTCGGTAATTGCCATTTTTTGGGGTTCCTGATGGGTTGGAAAGGGGAGAAATAATGCATGCTCGCGCGACACCATGCTGTGGGGGATGTAAAACAACGTTGTGCGAAATCATTGGGGTACTGCGAAGCCTACGGAGAACAGTGCTTTGGAAGATTGTGGGGCAGGATGCGGAGCATTAGTGCGAGGGAATACATTTTGAAGTTGATCTAAACGTAAAACAAACAATGTGGCTTGTCAAGGAAAAGAAAAAAGCGCTATTCGTGCTTTTACGGATTCTCAATCGCGTGCGTGAGTTCGCGGGTGATGTATTCGAGCTGTGCGGGGTCTGTGATTTTATCGCCATTTTTACGTATGTAAAAGGCATCGACAGCGCGGTCTGCCTGTGTGCCAATGCGGGCGGTGTAGATGTCGAGGCCAAGGTCTGATAATGTGCGCGTGATGCGATACAGGAGGCCTATTGCATCTTGTGCAGTGATATCGATGACGGTGGAGCGCATAGAAACATTGTTGTCGAATGTGATTTTAGGGGATATGGGAGTTGTGGGCTTACGCTTCAGGGACCACCTCTGACTGTAATTGGCGAATAGGTCTGATACGCGCTCTTTTTTTTGAAAGACATCGGTCAGGGTTTGTTGAATTTTTTCCCGTAATGCAGCGTCATCATCCATATCGGAAGTGACCTGGAAGATGTCGATGACTGTGCCGTCGTTGCGCGTGTAGGCGTGTGCGCTGAAGATGTTGATGTCGCGGGTTGCCAGCACACCGCAAATTTCAGATAGGCGAAAGGGCAGGTCGTGCGTACAGATGGTGATTTCCAGAAAGAGTCCGCCGGGTTGTACGTTAACGGCGACCAGTGAGGATCCCATTGTGTCGATGAGTTGCAGGTGTTGTGCAATTTCTTCCGGGCTGTTTTGTTCGGGATAGCGCGGGGGCATGTTGTTGAGGTGTTCGACAAGGGTCTGATATGGAATGCGCGACTCCAGAGCAGTGAGGATTTTTTGAATGTCTTGTGGTTCGGGTTGCTCGCGATTGGGTTGGGCGCTTTGTGTGAGGAGATAAAAGGTATTTTCGTAGAGTTCGCGCAAGAGGTGACCTTTCCAGGCGGTCCACGCAGTTTGTGTGACGGCAGACAGGTCGGCATAAGTGAGTACATAGAGCATACGCAAGACATCGGGGTGTGAAAATGTGCTGGCAAATTCGGCGATCATGCGCTGATCTGACAGGTCGCGGCGCTGGGCAATGGCGGACATTGCAAGATGGTGTCGCACGAGAAAAACAACGGTTTCTATCTGGTCATCGGGCAATTGAAGGCGTTTGAGAAAGTCCCGTGTCATTTCTGCACCGACAATGCTGTGATCTTTGTCGCGAACAGATTTTCCCACGTCGTGCATCATCAGGGCGAGATAGAGAAGCTCTTTTCTCGGGATTTCATTGTACACGCGTCTGAGGTGCTGCAAATCTTGGGGCAAAGAAGGAGATCGCGCGAGGTAATCGAGACGCTCTACAGCGACCAGGGTGTGTTCGTCTGCCGTGTAGATGTGATAGCGATTGTATTGTACCAGGCAGGTCAGGCTGCCGAATTCGGGTACGTAAGTGCCCAAAACGTCGAGTTCGTGCATGGTGCGAAGGGTGGTGCCAATGCCGACGGGTGCGCGGAAGAGGTCGAGAAAGATGCGACTGGCGCGTCCAGAAGACCTGAAGCTGTCGTCGATGAGATGGAGGTGGTCTTTTATTCCCTGTTTGGCCGCTTCATTGAGGGAGACGCCAAATCGCTGCGCGTTGAGGAAGAGGGAGAGGAGGCGATGGGGCGCGTTGTCAAAAAAATGTCGTCGCTTTTTGGGCAGGGCTATGTGCGTGTGGTGCAATACAGAGCCGTCGTCGAGTTGACGGCGCGTGAGCAATCCCACAGCCCGGCCGGTGGAAGATTGGCCTTTGAGACGTTCACATATCAGGTCGCTGAGGTGTTTGATTGCACGCGCATGGGTGTAGTAGTCTCGCATAAAGTGTTCGACGCCCAGTTCATTGTCGCGGTCCCGGTAGCCCAAATTTTTGGCGATAATGAGTTGAAGGTCGTGCTCGAGTACGTCAAAGTATTTGCCCGTGTGGAAGTGTAATTCGTTGCGCGTGCGCAGCATGAAGTCAAAGGCTTTGACATAGATCTCATAATTTCTGCGGGTGAGTATATGGCTTTCTTGCAAGCCTTCTGGCGCGCGAATACTGCGGCGTGCCATTAAGAACCAGCCGGCTGTGTGAATATCTCGCAATCCCCCAGGGCTTTCTTTGATATTGGGTTCGAGGAGTTGGGTTGAAAATTTGAATTTGCTGTGTCGTTGGATGCGTTCCTGAATTTTTTTGTTGATAAAACCGCTCGCACGCCGACCAAAGAACCGCCGCGCAAGGGCGTCTTGCAGGTGGGTTTTCAGGGTGGGATCACCCACGAGATGGCGCGTTTCGAGCATTGCTGTCATGGAATCGGTGTCGTCTTGTGCTGCAGTGATGCAATCGGACAGGGTGCGCGTGCTGTATCCCACGTCAAATCGCAGATCCCACAGGGTGTGGAGAATCGCGCGCGTTATGGGGTCGCCTTCATGGACTTTTTTCTTGAAGAGAAATAACAGGTCGATATCCGAGTGGGGATTGAGCGCCCCCCGGCCATATCCCCCTTGCGCGATTACGGCAAATCCGGTTGGTTCACCGTGTTCGTCAATCGCTTCGGCATACAGTGCCTGGATGAGTGTATCGACGCGCTGTGTGAGTGCTGCCACCACAGCGTTGCCCGATGCCCCGCTCTGGTGGTGCGCATAAATCGTTTCCCAGGCGGTGTCGAGATAGGTTCGCAAATACGACAGGCGTTCGGTGGGCCAGGTGTCGAATCTTTTTTTTTCGTTGAGAAGATCGCGTTGGAGGGTATCACATATGGGGATTTGTTTATTCAATGGGCAATCCTTTGGAAATGGCTACGACGCTACGAGAGGGTAATAATATCACGCCAAATGTATAAGTGTCAAGATATTTGGGCTTGCGCTTTGGGTAGAAATATGGAAAATTAAGATTAATCCGCAGATGAACGCAGATGAACGCAGATGAACTGCTGACGCAATTGTACTCCGTTCCGTCTTTAGAGAATACACATGGACATGGCTATGGATTATAGTGCTTCTATTCTGGAGGGGCTGGGGGAGGGTATCGTGGCTTTTGACAAGACACATCGGGCCGTGATGGCCAATACACATCTGATTGCGTTGATGGGGTGGGACAAACAGGCTGTTTGTGGCGCATCGCCAGAGGTGCTCTTTGCCCAACGCCCCGAGTTGTTGCGGATTTTGAATGAGGGTATAAAGAAAAAAGTACTGGTGTCGGACATAGATTTGGTACACCACAATGCCGATGGTGGATTGCAACATTTGCGCGTGAGTACGTCGTTTTTAGATGCAGATACGCGGTCCGGACTGGTGCTGGCGGTGCGCGATGTGTCTGAGATAAAGCGGATGGAATGGGAGATCTTTCAGGTTGAAAAGATGACGGCGTTGGGGCGTTTGGCCGCTTCTGTTGCCCATGAAGTGCGCAATCCTCTGGGGGCGATTGATATTCAGTTGCAGTTGTTGGAAGAAGATCTCGAAGCGTTGTCAAGTGCGTTAAAAGAGCGTCTTGTGGGACGGCTCAATATTGCGCAGACAGAGATGAAACGGCTCGATCGCCTTGTGTATAATTTTTTGCGTTTTTCGCGTACGCCCAAACTCCATTTGCGGCAGGTGTCTCTCAACGATGTGGTTCGCCGCGTTTTTGAGCTGGTCTCGCCCGAAGCACGCGAGCGCGAGGTTGTGTTGTGTCTGGAACTTTCCGACGGTCTGCCCGCGATTAATGGAGATGAAGATCAACTCGGTCAAGCCGTGCTCAATATTGTGGTGAATGCCTTTCAGTCTATGGCCACTGGTGGGGATTTGGTTGCCCGAACACAAACCGAGTCAGGGCAGGTGTGTTTGATGCTTACAGATACGGGATGCGGGATTCCCGAAGAAGAGGTGGATCGCATTTTCGAGTTTTATTATACGACAAAAGATGAGGGTACCGGGTTGGGGCTGTCTATTGCCCAGCGCATTATTTATCAGCACGGAGGGCATATTGATGTCGAGAGCCTTCCCGAACGGGGAACGACCTTCCGGGTGTATTTGCCCGTGCATGAGAGACGATAATTTGAGGCAATCGCGGCAGGGATGCCGCTCCAACAGCAGACGGATCGTAGGAGGGAAATCCTTTTCCCGACATTGCTACAGACAGAGGTAACTTATGGACGCGAGTGAGATTCGACTTTTAATTGCAGATGATGAGTACTATATCTGCGAGGGTCTGCGGGAGGCGATGACCAAAGACGGTTATCGGGTCGATGTGGCTTATGATGGGAATCAGGCAAAGGCGCTTATGGAGGCCCAGGAATATGATGCCGCGATTTTTGATCTCAAGATGCCGGGTCGGGATGGTCTATCACTTTTGAAGTGGGTGCGCGGTGCAAATCGCGAAATTGGCGTTATTGTGATTACGGCTTATGGCGAGGTGGAGACGGCTGTTGAAGCCATGAGGCGGGGGGCTTATGATTATTTGACCAAGCCCGTAGATCTGAAGCGATTGCGCCTGTCCTTAGAGCGTTTGCTGGATCATCAGGCACTGGTAGTGGAGAATCGCGTATTGCGGGCGCGTCTGGATTCCAATGGCGAAAATGGAGAGATTGTGCATCGGAGTGCCGCCATGGAACAGGTTAGTGATACCATAGCACAGGCGGCAATGACCGATGTGCCGGTTTTGATTACCGGAGAAACGGGGACGGGGAAAGAACTCGTGGTGCGTGCGATTCATCAGGCGAGTGCGCGGCGGAATGCGCCCCTATTGGCGATGAATTGTGGGGCGTTTGCCGAGACATTATTTGGCAGCGAGTTGTTCGGTTATGTAAAAGGCGCGTTTACGGGCGCGACAGCGGATAAGGCTGGGTTTTTTGCGGCGGCTGAAGGGGGAACGCTTTTTTTTGATGAGGTGGGTGAAATCCCATTGCCCAATCAAGTCGATTTGCTCCGGGTATTAGAAGAAAAAGCCTATCGCCCGGTGGGCAGTACCAAAGCGGTGGCCGCAGATGTGCGAACTATTTTTGTCACGAATCGCGATCTCGAGCGAGAAGTGGCAGAAGGACGATTTAGAGAAGATTTGTATTACCGCATCAATGTGGTGCCTATTCGCTTGCCTCCACTTCGCGAGCGCGTTGAAGATATTCCGCTTTTGGTCGATGTGTTTTTTGATAATCTGTGTGCGTTGCACCACAAACCGCGCATGGAATTAACGCCCGATGCGATGGATAGGGTTCTGGCTTATTTCTGGCCCGGCAATGTGCGCGAGTTGAAAAATACTATTGAGCGCATTGTGGTAACCTGCGCAGATCAAAAGGTGGATGTCGATCATTTGCCTTCTCGGATACGCGATGCCCAGAATGCGACGGATACGATAACGGTCGAACTCGGTTCTTCGCTTGAAGATATGGAACGCGCGCTGATCGAAAAAACACTTGCACATATGACGGCAAATAGGAAGGAGGCCGCGGCTCTGCTGGGGATCAGTGTTCGCGCATTGCAATACAAGATCAAGGCGTATAATTTGCGCTAATTTTTAAAAACGCAATTTTTGCATTTTGGTTATAAAATAGGGTGCAATTTTTGCATTATAAATGAGACAAAAATAGCATAGCAGATCGGACTTTATGATTTTTGTTCAATATAAACAATAAGTTATGCCTATATGCATGTTTTTGGCACGGATATTGCTGTTATATTGGGGTGCGTTTATCGCGGATTTTTGATGCTGGAGATTAACCTTATGTTTTTATTGATGTTAATGCGTTATTCTCCTTTTTTGCTAAATGTTTTATAGTTTGAAGGTGCAAATTCTGCATTTTGTTGCGTGTGGGGATCAGGTGACTCAAACGACAGTTTTATCTGAAGACGATGTTTTTCACTTTGATGTTTCGCTTCTTGTACCCGAGTTGCAATCACAAGATCGCCTGGGGGCGATCAAAGAGTTGGTGGATCGGCTCTATGGGTGCAGGAAGGTGGTCGATAGCCTGAAGTTTTTGCAAACTGTTTTGGATCGAGAAGATCAGATGAGTACTGTTTTGGGTCGAGGTGTTGCACTGCCCCATGCGCGATGCCGATCGGTTGCTCAGCCCGGTGTGGCGTTGGGCATTTCTCAGACGGGTATTGCTTTTCCCCCAGATGCAGAATCCGTTCACGTGATATGCATGGTTGCAGTACCCGATGCGGCTCCCGTGCCTTATCTGTCGGTTTTGAGCAATTTGGCACTGTTGTTTAAAAATTCAGATGTGCGAGCGGGTTTGATGGCCTGCGACACATCGATGAGTATGTATCAGTTTATGACGAAACACCTGGCGCAAATTCGCAAAATGTCGGCTCCCCATTCTGTTTTATAGTTGTTCTCCCCATCCTTTTACAGGAGGTTCCCCTTGCCTGGAATTATGATACAAGATAGTGAGTCTCTGGATTTGTATCTACGAGACATTGCCTCGTCTGAACCCCTTTCGAGTGCGGAAGAAATTGAACTGGCAAAGAAAATCCACAAAGGTTGTCAGAGATCCAGAGATAAACTGGTTGCGGCCAATCTCCGATTTGTGGTGAGCGTAGCGCGCGAATATCAAAATCACGGGGTGCCTCTGGCGGATTTGATCAGCGCGGGAAATATGGGGCTGATGACGGCTGCCGAGCGCTTTGATGGCACGCGGGGCTTTAAGTTTATTTCCTATGCGGTATGGTGGATACGCCAGGCGATTCACCAGAGTTTGGCACAGGATTCACGGGTTGTGCGTTTGCCTATTAACCGCATTGATTTGTTGCACAATATTTCAAAGGTGTCGCGCGAACTGAGGCAGTCAAGCGAGACCGAACCCGAACCCGAAACTGTGGCAAAAGAACTCGGTGTGTCGGTGGAGATGGTTCAGGATACGCTGATGCGCGCGCGCGATGTCTGGTCTCTGGATGCGTCTTTCCGCGAGGAGGATGACCACAGTTTGTTGCATGTGTTGCCCGATAAGACACAAAAGGCACCGGATGAGGAAGTTGTAGAGGATTCAGTGCGCGAACAGGTAAAAGATGTGCTCACATCTCTGGATGACCGGGAGACTGAGGTTTTACGCCTGTATTTTGGCCTGGGCGGTGAAGAGCCACTTACGCTTGAAGAGATCGGCGTTCGGTTTAATTTGACCCGGGAGCGCGTGCGGCAAATTAAGGAGAAAGCGCTTCGCAGATTGCGCCATCCGCGCCGTCGCTCGCGGCTTGAGCCGTTGCTGGAAGTGACTTAAATTCGGTGAGACGAAAGACGCGAGAAGTAAGACTTAAATACAGTAGAAAAATGCCCCTGAATTTTCAGGGGCATTTTTTTTAGCTATGAGAAAATTGACAAACCCAACCATTCGGCGCTACTTGAGGTAGAGCAGCCGTTGGGTCTGCACCCCACCGGGATAGCTCAGGCGGGCGATATAGATCCCCGTTGACAGCGAGACGCCCCGCTGATCGAGCACATCCCACCGTATCTGGTAGGAGCCTGCGGCCTGGGACTGATCCACCAATGTGCGTACGGGTTGACCCAGCACATTGTAGATCACTAATTGCACCGGTCCAGGACTGGACAGGTGGTAGGTGATCAGGGTGGCGCTGTTGAATGGGTTGGGAAAGTTGGGTGCCAGACCACTAATTGCGGCCTCTGTCTCGGCCACTGGCTTGGATGCGGTTAGTG
>JAPPIE010000316.1 GCA_028874765.1 Gemmatimonadota bacterium | reverse complement strand
AAAAATTCTTTGATGCCGTAAAATACACCGCGTCCGGTTGCTTCGACGCGTCCCTGAATGCCACCCTGGGAAAAGGGCTTGCCCGTTGTACAGGCAATGGCGTTGATGTCTTCGGGGTGCAGGCTGCGATATGTGTCTGCAATCCAGGCCATTTCTCGTTCTCCAGTTCCCATGTCGGGTGCTGGGACGTTGAGAGCCGGATTGATATATCCCTTTTTGATCAATTCCTGTGCAAAACGTCGGGTAATGAGTTCGAGTTCGTGCGCGTTGTATTCTCGGGGATCAATGCATAGACCACCTTTGGCACCGCCAAAGGGCACATCGACGATCGCGCATTTATACGTCATGAGTGCGGCGAGTGCTTCCACGTCATCCTGGCTGACTGTGGGCGCGTAACGGATGCCTCCTTTGACGGGCAGGCGATGCTCGCTGTGAACCGAGCGCCATCCCGTGAAGATGCGGTAGCTGTCGCGGAGTTTGACAAAGAAGCGCACGAGGTAAATGTTGTTGTTGATTTTGATCTGGTCGGCCAGTCCCGGGGGCAAATCGAGCGTTGCTACTGCGCGATTAAACATGAGGTCAACGCTTTCTTTAAAGCTGGGTTCAGGTGAGGACATAAGTATTTCTCCGGAAATGGTAAGATGAAGTGTTCTTATAATAGATGACGCAGGGCAGGCTCGAGGTGGGGATGGGCAAAGGAAAAGCTGGTTTTTTCGAGGCGTGAAGAGATAACGCGGGTGCTTGCGAGCAGGAGGGCGTCGGCCATTTCGCCCAGTGCGAGTTTGGCGGCAAATGCGGGTAGCGGAAAAATTGTCGGGCGAGACAAGACGCGACCGAGGGTTTTGGTAAATTCGCGGTTGGTGACAGGTGTTGGAGATACGGCGTTGATTGCGCCGTTGATGGATTCGTTGTCTATTGCAAAGAGGAATAGAGAGACCAGGTCGTCGAGGGTGATCCAACTCATGTACTGATTGCCCGATCCGACGATGCCGCCCAATCCCAATTTGAAGGGCAAGAGCATTTTGCCGAGTGCCCCGCCTTTGGGGGATAAAACTATGCCAATGCGCGGGTGAACGGTTCGTATGCTGGCTTCTGTGGCGGGTTTGGCGGCGTTTTCCCAGGCGATGGATACGTTCGGGAGAAAGCCTTCTCCTGGTTGGCTGTCTTCGGTGAGGATTTCGTCGTGGCGGTTGCCGTAATAACCTATGGCAGAAGCGGAGATGAAGACTTTTGGCGGCGAAGACATAGATGCGAGTGTTTGGGCGAGCAATGCGGTGCCCTGTACGCGGCTGTCGCGGATGCGCGCCTTTTGCGCTGCAGTCCATCGTCGAGAGGCGATGTTTTCCCCGGCGAGGTGTATGACGCCATCTATGTTGGTGAGGCGCGAGGGATCGAGGGTATTAGAAGATGGATCCCAGGTGATTTCATCGTCGTTGCGGGCATTGCGTCGGGTGAGAGATAAGATGCTGTCACCCCGTGTACTCAGTGCGGTTTTGAGTGCCGAGCCGATGAGGCCAGAAGCACCGGATATCAGGATTTTCATAATTTTCAACTTTCGGGACGGCACAGGGGCCGTCCCCTACGATGATATTGTGGTTTGTTGTAGGGACAACCCCCTGTGGTTGTCCTGCGACCCCCTGTGGTCGCCCGCTGACTACTGTTGATAGAGCATCAGGTAGATGATGACGCCGGTAATTGAGACAAATATCCAACTGGGCCAAACCCATCGGGCCAGGCGGCGGTGGCGATTAAATTCGCCTTTGTAGGCTCGCCAGACAAGCGCGATGATGAAGGGCACATTGACAGCGGCGAGGATGATGTGCGGGATGAGTATGGCAAAGTAGATCGGGCGCGTCCAATCGTGGTGTGGATAGGGCACAGAGCCGACCTGACTGTGATAGATAAGGTATGAGGTCAGAAAGAGAGCCGATAAGATCAACGCTGTGATCATGCATTTCTGGTGCGTTTTGATGTCGCCGCGTTTGATATAGATGAATCCCAACAGAAGAAAGATGGTGCAAAGTCCGTTGAGAAAGGCGTTTGTTGCGGGCAAGTCTGTGATGGACATAGTCTAAGGTTTATCCAGTGCGTGTTCAATCAGGTGGAGGATGTAGCCGGTGTGCGCTTCGGTGCTCGCATCGGTTGTTTTTTTCGTTTTGAGCATGTTTTGAATGGCTTTGAGGTTGTGCAAGGCGATGGCGCGAGATGCATGGATCCGCTTGCTTTCGGGGTCGGTGATGCTGATGAGTCGATTGACGTATTCAGCCTGCAAGTTCTGGCGGAAAGAATTGACCGTGCCTTCGGCGTCTGCGGCAAAGACGGCATCGGTCAAGTCGGTCATCATATCGGACAGTGCGTATTCGTTGCCATAGAGCGCGGTGTCGAGCAGGCGGGCCTGGACCGTGGGGTGTAAGAGATGGCTGAAGACGCGTTGTTGAATGCCGATTACGCGGTCGTGAATTTTGGGGTCTTCTGGGGCACGGGAAAAGCCGAATCCGCGTCGTTGTTCCTGCAAATGGTTATAGAGTTCGGGCGGCATATCAAATGCTTTGGGCGATAAGACGTATTTGGCGAGTGCGTCCATCGCGCGTTTCTGGTCG
>JAPPIE010000079.1:10123-23857 GCA_028874765.1 Gemmatimonadota bacterium | reverse complement strand
AAGCTATCGCAATGTATGGCTTTCTGAAAATGTTCCTCAGCTAAGGCCAATCGTCCTAAACGCCCGAAACTTTTACCTATCAGCGTGTGGGCCTGGGCAGAACACGAGTCTGCTTTGAGAACCTCTTTGGCCGCCTGGATACAGCTTTGATAATCTTCGTTCACATAAAAAGTCTCTGCCTGACGCAACAACTCACTACCAGCAGAAAACCCAGGGAATATGAGAATTGCAAGCAACAGGCATTTTGATAGGCTATTCATTACAATACCTCGGTCTATATATTTACTCAGATAATCCATAAAAAAATAAATCGGCGTATAGGAATTATAATCGTAGGAAAGAGATACCTCAGAAATTAATTTTTACTCCTATTTCATTATGTGTTGCATCTCCTGGAGGATCATCTCTCCTGGGCTCCGCTAAAGGACCTTCTCTATCACCATAGATTGGACCTAAGCTAACTCGATTACCAGTACGGGGTTCACCATTATGTCCTTCACCATGACGGTAAGTACTTTCATGGTTCAGAGTATCTTGTGCTCTTTCAAAAAAGCCGCCACCATTATTGTTAAATGCGGCATTGAAATTTTGGTCAATAACATCCTGCGTAGTTGGTGCCCAGGTGGACCCGTATTGTCCTATAAGAGAGTCAACGTAATCTGGGATAACTACATCTTCCTCTTCTTGGTCATAAGCACGAGCGATTGTACCTGTAAACTTATAGGACATCGGTCGTTTCTTCTTAAGTTTGACCATGTTAGACCTCCTTAATTTGAGTGAAAGGCTTCCACCGAAATGATTTTCCTACACGCCGATTTTCAATTAAATGCTCGCCATCCTTTGGTAGAGGCTTGCATAGACACCTTGATTCATTAACAATTCTTCATGCTTACCCATCTCCGCAATCTGTCCTTCGTCTATCACAACAATAGTATCTGCATTTTGGATGGTAGATAGTCGGTGTGCGATAATTATGGTTGTGCGATCCTGTTGGACTTGTTTAAGTGCTTCCTGTATGTAAAATTCGGATTCAAAGTCTAAAGCAGCAGTCGGTTCATCAAGAATCAAGATAGCTGAATTCTGGAGCAAAACGCGAGCTAATGCAATACGCTGCTTTTGTCCTTCAGAAAGCTTAGCACCTTGTTCTCCTATTTGCGTATGATAACCATCTGGTAGAGATGCAATAAATTCGTGTATAAATGCCATCCTTGTTGACATCTCAACATCGCCAAAAGGTATCTCTCTTCCGAAAGTCAAGTTTTCAAGTATGCTACCCTGAAATAAAACACTGCCTTGCAAGGCAAAACCTATGTTCTGCCGCAGGGAGTTCAGGCGAAATTGCCTGATATCTGTGCCATCAATAGAGACATAACCAATCTGTGGATCATAAAATCGAGGAATAAGTTTGGCGAGGGTTGATTTACCAGCCCCACTTCTGCCTACTAATGCAACTGTGGAATATGCTGGTATATGTAAGCTGAGATCTCGCACAACCCATTCTTGCCTTTCATAGGCAAAACTGATATTATGAAATTCAACTTCACCGCGTAGTTGTCCAACCTCAGGTAAGGTGGGATCATTTTTGACCTGTGGAGATAAATCATGGATTTCAAAAAAACGATTCGCATGGACAAGGGTTACTTCCATTTGTGGAATTAAATTAATCAAGCTACGGATAGGACCATACATATATCCCACATAGCCATTAAAAGCCATATAACTGCCCAGTGTTAGATTTCCCTCAAGGACTTCCGACCACCCATACCAACCATAGGCAAATGCACCAATAGCCCGGAATGTTGAGGCTATAAATGAAGATCCACCACCGAGTAAAGAAGATTTAATTCGAAGCTTAGACACATCAATAAATGAAGTCCGAAATTTTGAAAAAAATGTAGCCTCAATACCAAGTGCCTGGATAGTACGAATGCCCGAAAGGGATTCATAGGTCTGAGCGGAGAGGGTCGCAGAGACTTCGGCTATTTTTTGTGCAAATCGTCTAATATATTTTCGCGTCACTGAAACCAGCAACACATCGAAAGGAAGAACAACCATACTAATTAATGCTAATCGCCAGTTGATATATAACAAAATTAATGGAAAAACTAACAGCTTTAAAACATTCATAATTAAGGCATTAAACATGGCGATAATGCTGCCTGTAGAGCTTCGCATATCTCCAAATCGAGATATAATATCGCCAATTTCTTTATTATCAAAAAAGCCAAAATCTAAAGATTGTACATGATGATAAAACCTGGACTGAAAATCAAAACCAAGATATATTCCCACACAGGTTCTAAAATGTCCCCTTAAAAATCCGGTAAATCCAAGACCTATAGACACTGCCAATGTGATAACCAAAATTAAGACCAGAAGATCGAAATCTTTATGAGGATAAACATCGTCAATCAAGACTTTCGTTAAATATGGACCAGGGATACTGAACAACATGACAAAGATTGCAACCAGAAGTGAGTAAGCCATATACCGCCAATATGGCCTGAGCATTTTCAATATTCTAAGAAATTGCAACATGTGCTATGTCCATTATAGATTTCCTGACAATCATTCCTGGAGGGCCAAAAGGACAAAATCAAGATTATCATAAGACGATATTTCATACTCATCATCACCTAATTTTTGAGATGAAAATCTGGAAAACTCAATTTGTCTATCTTTTGAAGAAATTTTTTCCATATCAAATCATGTATGTGACCTCGTTCTATAACAATTTTTCCCTCGACTGTCATCCCATAAGATAAGGAGTATTTAACCTCTCCATTCTGAATTTCTGGATTGAGTAGCATCACTTTGGCTGGATATATAGATTTTGAAGATACGTCCAAAGAGTTTATGTGTACAGGTTGTGCAGGTATTCCTTCGACGACCCCCTGGAAGATTTTATATTCCATGTGGGGAAATGCCTCTATAAAAAGCTTTACAATTTGCCCAATTTTTATTTTTGAAATATCCATTTCTGAGATATAAAGTATTGCTTGCCAATCTGTCATATCACCCAACTCCAGAATTATTTCTCCTGCTTGCACCCTATCCCCTATTCGCAAATGTAAATCTGGAGTTAGAACAGTCCCTTCGCAGGAGGCTTCCAAGCGCATTTTGCTTTGAACATTCTCTAAAAATGAAATTTCTTGGATCAATTTCTCCTGGATTTGCTTTATAGTTTGAATCTGCTGTCTTCGCATATCTATTTCCTTTAGCCTTCGTCTATTCTTCTCAATTTCTATCTTTATTTTAGAGACAGAGATTTCTCGGAGTCTAACAGGCATTAGATTATCTACGGACAGGCTACGCTTTTTACCTTTCAAATACTCATTATACAATTGATATTCTTTCCGAAGTTGCTGAAGATGGAGGTCCGCACTCAGGCTATCCATAGTTGTACCAAGAAGCTCTGCTTCTATAATATTTCTTTCTCCCTCAATAGATGTTTCGATTTCTGAAATTCTACTGTCATTTATCGAAATTTCACGCCTTATTTTTACAATTTCAGCCTCAATATCGCTATCATCTATCTCGATTAATATCGTACCGGGTTTAACTTTGTCCCATTGCTGAATGTGGACTTTCTTTATTATTCCGTCTATTTGTGTTTTCACTCGATGTAGAATTTTAGGTCGAACTAAGCCCTTGCCATCAACAGTAATCTCCATTTCTAAATGCCAGGACAGGATTCCCACAACTAGTAGCAACAAAAAGAAAAAAGTAAGTATTAGAAGCAAAAAATATTTTACAAACAAAAAACTCAACTTCCCAAATTCATCAATTGATGCTTTTGCGCCCTGTTCTAAACTGGTCTGGGATACTAAATGCCTCTCCCGCTCATTGGATTCTGGAGAATTCATATTTAACTACGCGTTATCAGTCGATAATAATCGGTTTCATAAATCAGGACTAATTCTTGCATAGGCTTCTATTATCAATATGAAAATAGCTTTAAAATTCGCAAATCTCTCAACTGTTTCAATGGTTCCACAATTTTCTTCCTTTATTGTTCATTGAGAATTACAGGCAGACACGATTGAATTTGGAATCAATACCTATGGACAGTTTTGAGGTGTAGATGTCTCAGAAGTCTTACGCATACCTGAGACATACGCATACGTAAAAAACCCATACTGAAGTTATGCTTCCTGCTTCGGACATGGCAGACAGATGTCCGCCTGCACACAAGTGCGTGGGAGCATGTGCCCTGCTCAAAACGGAAAACAGGAGGAGACACACCCTGATAAAGATGAGCGTTGGTTGTACGTTGGAAAGTGCTGAAGGAAGATCGTACGAGAAATAGGAGGAATTGCGCGAATACGGGAAATGCGGAAAAGAAGGAAGGTCGGTAGAAAGAGGGTTTAAATCTACCCCCCCCCCCTTCCTTCATAAGTCTTTGAAAATCAATCATTTGTGAGAATTTTAGGAAAATAAAGAAATACTTCAGGGGAACGATGAATGGCTCCGCGATGGCGTGCAGGTTTGAAACAATCTGATGAAAGGTCTTCATAAAACTTATCCTCTGGATTACGACACAAATTCTAAAACTTTGATGCAAAATAAGTCCGTCTATTCGGGCTGTCAAGTATTTTTTAACATAAAAATTCTAATTAACCTGCGCCTCATACCCGTAATAATCCAGCAATTCGTAGAGTTCTTCACGCGTCTGCATCTCGTCTATCAACGCGCCTTGTGCGCCCTGTATCCGCAACATTTTATACGCCCGCTGAGCAGCCGCATTCATCATTCTAAACGCCGTGAGAGGATACAACACCATGGCGACACCCGTATCTCTCATCTCGTCCAGACCAAACAGAGGCGTTTGTCCAAACTCGGTGAGATTCGCCAGCACAGGTACAGAGAGACTGTGGGCAAAGGTGCGAAAATCCTCCAACGAACACAGAGCTTCTGCAAAAATTGCATCCGCACCGGCAGCAATGTATTCCCGGGCGCGATTGACGCCGCATTCCAAACCCTCATTGGCCACGGAATCCGTTCGCGCCATAATCACAAACTCGCTGTCTGAACGCGCGTCAACCGCGGCCTTGATACGGTCGCACATCTCCTCGGCAGGTACCACCTGTTTTCCCGGGCGATGTCCACACCGTTTTTGCAAGACCTGGTCTTCAATGTGAACAGCGGCAACGCCAATTTTTTCCAGCGTCTTTACCGCGCGACCAATCGAAAAAGAAGTACCGCCGAACCCGGTATCGATGTCAACCAACAGCGGCAAATCCACCACATCTGTAATCCGCCGGGCATCCTCGACCACATTATCCAGTGTTGTAATACCCAAATCGGGCAAACCATAAGAAGCAGCAGCCACGCCCGAGCCGGAAAGATAAAGCACGCGAAATCCCACTTGTTTTGCCATCAGCGCAGATATGGCATTGATAGTACCCACAATCTGCAAGGGTCGTTCTGCGTCCAGTGCCGCCCTGAACCTGCGCCCGGCTGACATCATCATCTCCTTATGCCTCTACCAACTCGCGATCGTGTTCGGACTCCTCAATAACCTTTTGCGTCACATCGTGAGGGGCAGACTCATAGTGGGAAAATTCCATGGTATAATCGCCTGTGCCCTGCGTCATAGAGCGCAAAGAAGTCGAATATTTATAAAGATCGGCCAGCGGAACTTCGGCGTGAATAACCTGGAAATTACCCTCGGGATCCATGCCTTGAATACGCCCGCGGCGCCCATTGAGATCCGCCATCACATCTCCCATATAGGAATCGGGAACAACGACGCGAACCTTATAGATGGGTTCTAACAAAATGGGTTTGGCATCCATAAATGCATTTTGAAATGCGAAGGAACCGGCCAGCTTAAAAGCCATATCAGAAGAGTCAACAGGATGGAAGGACCCATCGTAAACCGTGACCTGCGTATCGACAACGGGATATCCGGCGAGCACACCGCGTTGCATGCATTCCACAACACCTTTTTCAACAGCCGGAATAAATTTTCCGGGAATCGCACCACCTACAACCTCGTCTATAAATTCAAAGCCATCACCGCGCTGCCTGGGCGCAACGCGCAAATAAGCTTCGCCATATTGACCGCGCCCACCGCTTTGTTTTCTGTGACGATACTGCGCTTCTGAACGCGATAGAATGGTCTCGCGGTACGGTATCCGCGGTTCGGCCACTTCTACATCCACACCAAATTTGCTCTTCAACTTGTCAAACACGACCGTCAAATGTAACTCGCCCTGTCCCTGGGCAATAATCTGACGCAATTCCGAGTCATACCCGGCGACAAAGCTCGGGTCTTCTTCGTGAATGCTTTGCAATCCAGCGCTAATTTTGTCTTCGTCGCCTCGTGATTTGGGTTCTACGGCCACGCGAATCAAAGGGTGTGGAAATTCGACCGATTGAATTTGCAAACGCGTGTTTCTGCTGCAAAGCGTATTGCCCGTATGCGTATCCTTTAGCTTGATCAACGCGCCAATATCACCTGCGCCCAAAACGTCCATATCCTCGCGCTTTCCACCACTCATCGAATAAATTTGGCCAATGCGCTCACTGGCTCGGCGATTGGGATTAAATACATCGTCGCCAGATTGGACACTGCCGGAATACACGCGTAAAAATGACAGATCACCCACAGACTCAGAAATCGTTTTGAACACCACGGCAGCCAAAGGATCATCATCGCTTACAGTAAGTGCCACTTCTTCTTCAGACCCTTCTTTATATGCCGTGGGAATTGGCAAGTCGAGCGGACCGGGTGCGAATGCAGAAAGAAAATCGAGCAATAAATCAACACCAATATTTTTATTGGCGGCACTCACAAAAATGGGAAACAAAGTGCGATTGACCATCCCAATTTTGACCCCTTGTGCAATCTCTTCGTCTGTCAATTCCCCTTCTTCTAAATAGCTCTCAATCAAATCGTCGTCACTTTCGGCAACCCCTTCAACCACCTGTTCCCTCAAGTCCTCAGCCTGATCTTGCCATTCTGAAGGAATCTCCGAAGCCTCCGCTTTACCATCGGTATAAGTTACCAATTTCATCTGCAAAACATCGATGATCTGATTAAACCCTTCGCCGGCATTGACCGGAATCTGAAAGGGAACAGCCCCATTCCCAAAATGTTCCTGTATTGCCGAAATCGCACCATCGCAATCGGCAAATTCCCGATCGACGTGATTGACCAAAAACACAGTTGCGCGATTAAATTCATCGGCAAAACCAAATGCCTTATCCGTTCCAATCTCCACACCACTGGCCGCATTGACCAGCGTAAGGGCAATATCAGATGCCCAAATCGCGGCTTTGGCATCACCAATAAAGTCGGCATAACCCGGAGCATCCAGAATATTCATTTTGGTGCCCTTCCAATCGCAGTGCAACATGGATGTACTGATAGAGATTTGGCGCTCAATCTCCGCATCGGTATAATCCGACATCGTATTTCCTTCATCGACTACCCCGAGTCGATTGGTTGCACCAGCAGAAAACATCATGGCTTCGGCAACGGACGTCTTGCCCGTGCCGCCGTGACCCGAGAGGGCGATGTTCCTGATATTTTCAGGTGTATATCTATTCACAGTAACCTCCTATATCAGTATTGGGAATTCGAAAAATAAGGCGCGTATAATTGCATAACAAACGGGTTTTGTCAAGCACTCTTTTGATCTTGTGTGACACAAAAAAAGCCCGGATATAAAAATCCGAGCTTTTTTTAGACTCCTGGCAACGACCTACTCTCCCACAAGGTCTCCCAAGCAGTACCATCGGCGCTGGAGGACTTAACTTCTCTGTTCGGAATGGGAAGAGGTGTTTCCCCTCCGCTATAGCCACCAGGAAAAATTTAATCGAATATGAATTGAGCGCCAAAACAAAGCACAGAAGCGATCTGCTGAAAAGTGTTAAAAAGGTCAAGCCGCACGGCTGATTAGTATCACTCGGCTGAACGCATTGCTGCGCTTACACCTGTGACCTATCGACCTCGTAGTCTACAAGGAGCCTTTAGGTGGGTTATTCCACGGGATATCTCATCTTGGAGTGGGCTTCGCACTTAGATGCTTTCAGCGCTTATCCCTTCCGAACATAGCTACCCAGCGATGCCCCTGGCGAGACAACTGGTACACTAGAGGTTCGTCCATCCCGGTCCTCTCGTACTAGGGACAGCTCTCCTCAAATATCCTACGCCCACGACAGATAGGGACCGAACTGTCTCACGACGTTCTAAACCCAGCTCGCGTACCGACTTTAATTCCCGAACAGGGAAACCCTTGGGACCTTGTCCAGCCCCAGGATGTGATGAGCCGACATCGAGGTGCCAAACCTCCCCGTCGCTATGTACGCTTGGGGGAGATAAGCCTGTTATCCCCAGAGTACCTTTTATCCGTTGATCTCCGGCACTTCCACATGCTACCGTCGGGTCACTAAGCCCTGCTTTCGCATCTGCTCGACCTGTATGTCTTGCAGTTAAGCTCCCTTATGCCTTTACACTCTTCGCGCGATTACCAACCGCGCTGAGGGAACCTTTGGGCGCCTCCGTTATCTTTTGGGAGGCGGCCGCCCCAGCCAAACTTCCCACCTGGCAGTGTTCCCAATCCTGATTCAAGGATCGAGGTTAGAATTCCAACGCAATAGGGGTGGTATTTCAAGTGCGACTCCACGAGAACTGACGTTCCCGCTTCATAGTCTCCCACCTATCCTACACATACTGAGTCGAAACCCAGTACCAGGCTGGAGTAAAGGTTCATGGGGTCTTTCCGTCCCGTCGCGGGTATCCGGCATCTTCACCGGAACTACAATTTCGCCGAGTCCCCTGTTGAGACAGCGCCCAAGTCGTTACACCATTCGTGCAGGTCGGTATTTAGCCGACAAGGAATTTCGCTACCTTAGGACCGTTATAGTTACGGCCGCCGTTTACCAGAGCTTCGATTCAAAGCTTCGTCCGAAGACTAACCTCTCCTCTTGACCTACTGGCACCGGGCAGGTGTCAGTCCCTATACGTCGTCTTGCGACTTAGCAGAGACCTGTGTTTTTAGTAAACAGTCGCCCAGGCCGTTTCTCTGCGGCCCCCTTCAGCTCCCGGAGCAAGTCCGTTCACCTACTTGGAGGCACTCCTTCTCCCGAAGTTACGGAGCCATTTTGCCTAGTTCCTTAACAGGGGTTCTCTCGCGCACCTTAGGATTCTCACCCCGTCTACCTGTGTCGGTTTGCGGTACGGACACCCGAGAGACTCACATAGAGGTTTTTCTCGGCAGCATGATTAAGACCAGTTGGCTTGCCCGAAGGCTCGTTTCCCCATCACCTCTCAGGGTTATGACCACCCGTATTTTCCCTGGTGATCCCCCTACAGGCTTAGACCCGCATTTCCAGTCGCGGGCTGATCGTCACTTCTGCGTCGCCCCATAGTTCAAACGTCTCTAAGGTGGTACAGGAATTTTGACCTGTTTCCCATCGCCTACGCCCTTCGGCCTCGGCTTAGGGTCCGACTAACCCTGGGCGGACGAACCTTCCCCAGGAAACCTTAGACTTTCGGTGAACAGGATTCTCACCTGTTTTATCGCTACTCATGCCGGCATGATTGCTTCCACGTCGTCCAGCAGACTTCACAGTCCACCTTCGGCCTACAGTGGAATACTCCTCTACCGCTCCAACAAAAGTTGAAGCCCACAGCTTCGGTGACAGGCTTTAGTCCCGATCATTATCGGCGCAGGTTCACTTGACCAGTGAGCTGTTACGCACTCTTTAAATGAATGGCTGCTTCTAAGCCAACATCCTGGCTGTCTACGCGCTCCCACATCCTTTATCACTTAGCCTGTACTTAGGGACCTTAGCTGGTGGTCTGGGTTGTTTCCCTCTCGCACATGAAGCTTATCCCCCATGCGCTGACTCCCTTGAAACAAGTGTGCGGCATTCGGAGTTTGGTTAGGGTTGGTAAGCGGTGAAGCCCCCGAGCCTATCCAGTGCTCTACCTCCGCCACTCTATATCAAGAGGCTAGCCCTAAAGCTATTTCGAGGAGAACCAGCTATCTCCAGGTTTGATTGGCCTTTCACCCCTACCCACAGCTCATCCCCCAATTTTTCAACATTGGTGGGTCCGGACCTCCACGCGAGGTTAATCACGCTTCATCCTGGCCATGGGTAGATCACCTGGCTTCGGGTCTACCCCGAGCTACTAAATCGTCCTATTCAGACTCGCTTTCGCTACGGCTTCCCTACAAAGTAGGTTAACCTCGCAACTCAGGAGTAACTCACCGGCTCATTATGCAAAAGGCACGCCGTCAGACTCTCCGAGATCCGAAAATCTCGGTTTGTCCTCCGACCGCTTGTAGGCAAACGGTTTCAGGTTCTATTTCACTCTCCATTCAGGAGTACTTTTCACCTTTCCCTCACGGTACTAGTTCACTATCGGTCACAGAGGAGTATTTAGCCTTGGGAGGTGGTCCTCCCAGATTCCTACAGGATTTCACGTGTCCCGCAGTACTCGGGAATGAGATCACAGGAGTCTGCAATGTTTCGCCTACAGGGCTTTCACCTTCTGCGGCCAGACTTTCCAGAACTGTTTGGCTACATTGCAGATTTGTAACTCCCTGACAGATCTGCATCTCTATCAGACCTCATCCCACAACCCCGGCCGCACAACACATGCAGGTTTTAACATGCGAACCGGTTTGGGCTATTTCCCTTTCGCTCGCCACTACTAAGGAAATCGCTATTGCTTTCTATTCCAGGGGTTACTTAGATGTTTCAGTTCACCCCGTTTGCCCCACCCGGGCTATATATTCACCCGGGGGTGATGCGGCATGACCCGCATCGGGTTGCCCCATTCGGAAATCCTCGGATCAAAGGTTGTTTGCACCTCCCCGAGGCTTATCGCAGCTTACCACGTCCTTCGTCGCCTCTCTGTACCAAGGCATCCACCGTATGCCCTTATTAGCTTGACCAAAACAGGTTTTCAGCAGATCACTACTGTGCTCTGCAAAGAATCCATACTTCAGTTTGGCAAATTGTGTATACCCAATTCATATTCAATTGTCAAAGAGCAGTTACAAATTCTGTCTCAAAATACAACTTTGGTGGAGATAACCGGGATCGAACCGGTGACCTCCGGCTTGCAAAGCCGGCGCTCTCCCATCTGAGCTATATCCCCAAATATTTTGTAGTTTGGTGGGCCTAAGTGGAGTTGAACCACTGACCTCGCGCTTATCAGGCGCGCGCTCTAACCAACTGAGCTATAGGCCCGCCTTAAAAAGCCGGGAAAAATCCCGGCCTTTCAAAAACCAAATAACGTGCACATGCCAAACCTGGTATTGACCTTAGGAGTAGATGTAAGCGCCTGTGGCCTTACATCGCGTCTCCCTAGAAAGGAGGTGATCCAGCCGCACCTTCCGATACGGCTACCTTGTTACGACTTAGTGCCAATTACCGGACCTACCTTCGGCAGTGCCCTCCCGAGGGTTGGACTACTGACTTCGAGTATTCCCGGCTTTCATCACTTGACGGGCGGTGTGTACAAGACCCGGGAACGTATTCACCGTGGCATGCTGATCCACGATTACTAGCGATTCCACGTTCATGGAGTCGAGTTGCAGACTCCAATCCCAACTGAGACCGGTTTTTTGGGATTAGCTCCACCTCGCGGTATTGCAGCCCTTTGTACCGGCCATTGTAGCACGTTTCCAGCCCCGGGCGTAAGGGCCATGAGGACTTGACGTCATCCCCACCTTCCTCCTACTTAACATAGGCAGTCTCCTTAGAGTTCCCACCATGACGTGCTGGCAACTAAGGATAGGGGTTGCGCTCGTTGCGGGACTGAACCCAACATCTCACGACACGAGCTGACGACAGCCATGCAGCACCTGTATACCAGTCCGAAGAAGACCCTATCTCTAGGGCTGTCCGGTATATGTCAAACCCGGGTAAGGTTCTTCGCGTTGCATCGAATTGAGGAACATGCTCCACCGCTTGTGCGGGTCCCCGTCAATTCCTTTGAGTTTCAGCCTTGCGACCGTACTCCCCAGGCGGGGTACTTAATGCGTTAGCTGCGGCACTGGAGGGGTCAATACCTCCAACACCTAGTACCCATCGTTTACAGCTAGGACTACCGGGGTATCTAATCCCGTTCGCTCCCCTAGCTTTCGCGCCTCAGCGTCAGTATCAGGCCAGAGAGCCGCCTTCGCCACCGGTGTTCTCCCAGATATCTACGCATTTCACCGCTACACCTGAGATTCCGCTCTCCTCTCCTGTACTCAAGACCGATAGTTTCGACTGCAAGTTGTTGGTTGAGCCGACAGATTTCACAGACGACTTATCGGTCCGCCTGCACGCCCTTTACGCCCAGTAAATCCGAACAACGCTTGCCCCCTTCGTATTACCGCGGCTGCTGGCACGAAGTTAGCCGGGGCTTCCTCTGAAGGTACCGTCAAACAGGAAAAGTTATTTCCTGCATTCTTCCCTTCTGACAGGAGTTTACACCCCTAAGGGCTTCATCCTCCACGTGGCGTCGCTGCGTCAGGCTTTCGCCCATTGCGCAAATTTCTAGACTGCTGGCCCCCGTAGGGGACTGGACCTTTCTCAGTTCCAGTGTGACCGTACACCCTCTCAGGCCGGCTATCCATCGTTGCCTTGGTGAGCCGTTACCTCACCAACAAGCTAATGGACCGCGGGTCCATCTTCAAGCGAGACAACCGAAGCTGCCCCTTTAACAACTGTCTCCATGCGGAGCCGCTGCATTATGCGGTATTAGCCCCTCGTTAGAGGGGTTGTTCCCCACTCAAAGGTAGGTTACCCACGTGTTACTCACCCGTTCGCCACTTTACTCGCACCCGAAGGTGCTTTCTCGTTCGACTTGCATGACTAAGACACGCCACCAGCGTTAGTTCTGAGCCAGGATCAAACTCTCCGTGAAAAAAATGAGAGAGCCCATATTATGGGCTTTTTTTGCAAATTACTGAAATTCTCAAGAAACCTTGAGAACCTACCAAGCTTTTGAATAACACATGCACGTTATTTGATTTTCAAAGAACAAAATAGGCACTTTTGACTTACGAAGTGCCGGTAAGGGGTAAATCTATCAAATCGACTTTCGCAAGTCAAGCAAAATTCTGCACCATTTTTGATGCAGAGCGCGAAATATATAAAACAAGAACGCGAAAGTCAAACTATTTTTAAAAAAACTCTCCTCTCACACGGCCTTCTTCAACATCTACTTCGCCATCAAACTGCCTCAAGTAGCGCACTGCCCGCTCCATATCTTTCTTTACCCATGCATCGGGTTCAGACGCCATAGCGCGTTCAAGTGCTAAAATGGCTTCCGGCTCTTCAATTTGCATCAATGCCCAGGCAACAATCTGGCGCACATCCCGATCTTTGTCTCCAAGCATTCGGATCAGATCGCGCAATGCCTCCTTCGCCCGCAACATTCCCAATGCCCAGGCGGCCTTTGTGCGCACAGGTGCGGCAGAGTCGCGCAAAGCAGCGCGCAAATGGGGAACAGCTTCAAAAACGCGCTGTGCGCCCAAAAAGGCAGCCGCATCAATGCGCTGATCAACCGTCCCCGATCGCAATTGCCGAACATAATCGCCATGTGGCGAGCTACAGCCACATAAAAAAAGCAAAAGTGCCAGCAGTATTTTCTTTAATTGATACATGCTTTCAGGGCTTCGTAATTTGCCTTTATAGTCCTGTCAATATCCGCGTCAGAATGAGCCAGAGAGACAAACGCAGCCTCAAACTGCGACGGAGCCAGATAAACACCTCGAT
>JAPPIE010000079.1:5776-10023 GCA_028874765.1 Gemmatimonadota bacterium | reverse complement strand
GCCAGAGAGACAAACGCAGCCTCAAACTGCGACGGAGCCAGATAAACACCTCGATTGAGCATCTCCCGAAAATACCGGGCGAACAAATCCTGATCGCACGCATTGGCAGCATCAAATGACGTCACAGGTGATTCCGTAAAAAATAAGGTCATGATCGAACCCACCCGATTGGTCTGATATTTCAATCCCAGAGCTTTTAAGTTTTCCGAAATACCAGTCTCCAGCACCTGAGCTTTTGCCTCCAACACCTCATAAACACCCGGTTCTTGCAATCGTCGGAGTGTCTCATATCCCGCTGTCATAGCCAGGGGATTGCCCGACAATGTGCCGGCCTGCGACACCATTTTTCCCAGAGGTGAAATATCTGACATAATTTCTCGCCTACCACCAAAAGCACCAACGGGCAGCCCACCGCCAATAATCTTCCCCAGAGTCGTCAAGTCAGGCGTCACCCCATAAAGCTCCTGCGCCCCACCCTGACTGACGCGGAACCCGGTGATGACCTCGTCAAAAATCAGCACAATATCCATTTCTGCCGTTATATCTCTCAATCCCTGTAAAAAACCCGGCGCCGGCGGAATCACCCCCATATTGCCAGCCACAGGCTCAACAATAACAGCAGCGATCTCATCCCTATTTTCCACAACGGCTTTTTCAACAGCTTCCAGATCATTAAAAGGCACAGTAATCGAATCCGCTGCTGTTCCAGGTGTAACCCCCGGGCTGCTCGGCGCGCCCATCGTGAGTGCCGAAGACCCCGCCTGAATCAGAAAACTATCGGCATGCCCGTGCCAGCATCCTTCAAATTTGACAATTTTGTTTCGCCCCGTGTGTCCGCGAGCCAGCCGAATAGCCGACATCGTGGCTTCGGTGCCCGAATTTACCATCCGCACCATTTCCACACTCGGCACCATTTCAGTGACCAATTGGGCCATCTTCACTTCGATTTCTGTCGGCGCGCCAAAACTCGTTCCCCCAGCGGCAGCTTCGTTGACAGCCGCGACAATTTCCGGATGTGCATGGCCCAAAATAAGCGGTCCCCAGGACCCTACAAAATCGATATAAGATCTCTCATCGGCATCAAGGACTTGCGCCCCCTCACCTTTCACAATAAAGAGCGGATCACCACCCACGGGACCATAAGCTCTTGCGGGACTATTCACACCGCCGGGAATCACCTGTTGTGCTGCGTCAAATAGCGTTTTTGAACGCGTATTCAAATTACACCTCCGTGAAAAGACAAATGGAATATTGTGACAACATCTTAATTACACCTCTCACTGTCAAGCTAATTCATCCACTTGCAAAACACGACCACAATCCGTATATTATTTGCACAGCGGCAGTAGCTCAATTGGATAGAGCATCTGGCTTCGGACCAGAGGGTTGGGGGTTCGAGTCCTCTCTGCCGCACTTTCTTTTTCAGGCACTTAAAAATTAAGTGCCTGAATTTTTTATCATCACACCTATGAGCGATACAATCACCATCAGAGGTGCGCGTCAGCACAACCTCAAAAATATCGATCTGGACATTCCGCGCAACTGCCTCGTCGTCATCACCGGACCTTCGGGGTCGGGCAAATCGTCCCTGGCCTTCGACACGGTCTATGCCGAAGGACAACGCCGTTATGTGGAATCGCTATCCGCTTATGCGCGGCAATTTCTCGATCTCATGGACAAACCCGATGCCGACAGCATAGAAGGCCTCTCGCCAGCTGTGGCAATTCAACAACGCGGCATCCCCCGCACACCGCGTTCAACAGTGGGCACCATAACCGAAGTCTATGACTATTTGCGCCTCTTATTCGCCAGAATAGGCACACCCCATTGTCCGATATGTAGCCAGCCCATTGTGCGCCAGACCGTCGCGCAAATTGTCGATCGCGTGCTCGCACTGCCCGAAGGACAACGCCTCCAGATTCTCGCGCCCCTGATCCGAAATGCCAAAGGCACCCACCTGAGTACTTTCAACCAGTTGCGCAAGGAAGGCTATCTCAGGGTACGCGTCGATGGCGAAGTTATATCACTTGACAGCGACATCGTCCTCAATAAAAACACAGCGCACAACATCGAAGCCGTCATCGACCGCCTCGTCGTGCGCGAAAACATGGCCGCGCGCCTCGCGGACTCACTCGAAACAGCCCTCGACCTTGCCAACGGCACAGCCACACTCGACATCATCGACGATGAGGAATGGACATTTTCCACGCGCTTTGCCTGCACAGAAGGCCACTTTGAAATCGAAGAATTAGAACCGCGTCTCTTCACCTTCAACAGCCCACACGGCGCTTGTCCCACTTGCAGCGGTACGGGTACAGTTTTTGAGGTTGATCCCGACCTCGTCGTGCCCGATCCTTCAAAATCCATTCTCGAAGGCGCGATTGCGCCCTGGGGTATTCCCAAGGGCAAACGCCAGGCAGACCAACGTCAACGCCTATCGCGCAACCTCTCATTCGATCCTTCAACGCCCTTTTCCAAGCTTTCCAAAACAATTCAAAAAACAATCCTCAGAGGAAAAACAGGCGTTATACCCGATCTTCAGAACCAATACAAAACGGCTACCTCCGACGAAGCACGGGAAAAAATCGAACGTTTTATGCGCGAGCAAACCTGCCCTGCCTGTCTGGGCGCGTGCTTGCGCCCAGAAGCCCTTGCCGTGACAATTTCCAATTGTACAATAGCCGACATCGCCAGCATGCCCATTGCAAAAATCGGACACTTCTTCCAAACGCTCGACCTCAAAAACAACGCGGCTGAGATCGCCGCCCCCCTCATACGCGAAATCGAAAACCGCCTCGCATTTCTCACGGATGTCGGCGTGGGCTATCTCGCGCTCAACCGCAGAGCCGCAACGCTTTCAGGAGGTGAATTTCAGCGCATTCGCCTCGCCACACAAATCGGAACCCGCCTCGTCGGCGTTCTCTACGTACTCGACGAACCCAGCATAGGCTTACACCCCCGCGACAATCGCAAACTCATCGACACCTTCTGCAACCTGCGCGATTTGGGCAACACGGTCATCGTAGTCGAACACGACCGCGAAGCCATAGAAATGGCCGATCATCTCATCGACCTGGGCCCGGGCGCGGGCGAACACGGCGGCAAAATTATCTCACAGGGACCGCCAGAAACCGTGATCGCAGACGAAAATTCTCTCACCGGTAATTATCTCTCCGGTCGAAAAACCATTCCCCTCCCCCCCGATATCCGCCAGCCTCGCGGACATCTCTCAATCAGAGGCGCCAACGGACACAACTTGCAAAACATCGATATCGATATTCCACTGGGCGTCTTTGTATGCGTCACTGGCGTATCCGGCTCGGGCAAAAGCTCGCTCATCAATCACACCCTGTATCCCGCGCTCGCCCGGCAACTCCACCGCGCCAGCACATCACCACTACCTCACAAAGCCATCGAAGGCGTTGAACAAATCGACAAAGTCATACGCATAGACCAATCTCCAATCGGGCGCACCCCCCGATCAAATGCCGCCACATACACGGGCCTCTTCACAGCCATACGCGAACTCTACGCCCAATTGCCCGAATCCAGAGTGCGCGGTTATGGCGCCGGGCGCTTCAGCTTCAACATCAAAGGCGGGCGCTGCGAAGCCTGCCAGGGCGATGGCGTGCGCCGCATCGAAATGCACTTCCTCCCCGACGTATTCGTCACCTGCGACGTATGCGGCGGCAGCCGATACAACAGAGAAACCCTCGAAATCCGATACAAAGGCAGTTCCATTGCCGACGTCTTAAACCTCACAGTAAATCGCGCCCGCACCTTCTTCCGCAATATCCCGACGGCGCAGCGACAACTCAAATCCCTCGCCGACGTGGGCCTGGGTTATCTCCGCCTCGGTCAACCGGCCACATCCCTCTCTGGCGGAGAAGCACAGCGCGTCAAACTCGCAACCGAACTGGCGAGAACCGCCACGGGCAAAACGCTTTACCTCCTCGACGAACCCACCACGGGCTTGCACTTTGACGACATCCGCGTTCTCATCGAAGTCCTCGACCGCCTCGTTGACCGCGGCAATACCGTCCTCGTCATAGAACACAACCTCGACGTGATCAAACGCGCAGACTGGGTCATCGACCTCGGACCCGACGCAGGCGAAAACGGCGGCCACATCGTCGCTACCGGCACGCCAGAGACCATCGCCCAAAATCCATCTTCTCACACGGGCTGTTTCCTCAAAGAGTATCGCGGATGACGCGGATTAACGGATGACACGGATTAAACCTGGA
>JAPPIE010000079.1:0-5676 GCA_028874765.1 Gemmatimonadota bacterium | reverse complement strand
AAAAAGAAAAAAGCGCTCCATAACTTACTGGAACGCTTTTTTTCACAGATCTCCGCCACCTATTTCCGCTCATCGTACTGCCGTCTGTAATATTCTCGATAACTCTCACTCTCTCGAATTTTTCGCCACCAGTCTTCATTGCCCAGATACCATTCAACCGTCAGGCGCAACGACTCTTCAAAATTGTACTTCGGCTTCCACCCCAGCGCCATAATTTTTGACGCATTCAGAGAATACCGCATATCGTGTCCGGGTCGATCTGCCACATGCGCCATTAAATCTCTGGGCTTCTCCAAATACTCCAGAATTTTTTCCGCAACAGAAAGGCCATCCGCTTCATTCTCTCCCCCCACATTATACGCCTCGCCTTGCGCGCCCTTGTGCAGCACCAGATCAATCGCCTCGCAGTGATCTGTCACATAGAGATGATCGCGAATCGCCGTCCCCGCGCCATACACGGGCAATGCAAGATCATCCATCGCATTGGTAATATAAATGGGCACGCGCTTCTCGGGATATTGAAACCCCCCAATATTATTGGACGCGCGCGTAATCACCACGGGCAAACCATAAGTAATGGCAAATGCCCGCGCCATCATATCTCCAGACGCTTTCGCCACCGCATAGGGATTGCGCGGTGCAATTGGTGCATCCTCCGTCCACGGATCTTCGTCCTCGTCCAAAGACCCATACACCTCGTCTGTACTCACCTGCAAAAACCGCTCAACACCGCAATCTCGCGCTGCAGCGAGTAGCGTGTACACACCCAGCGCATTGGACTTCATAAACTCTTCGGCACCCATAATGCTCCGATCCACATGGCTCTCCGCGGCAAAATTCACCACCAGATCAACCCGCTGCATCAAATCATTGACCAGCCCGGCATCGCAAATATCCCCCCGCACAAATTCATACCGGGGACTATCCACAACATCCAGCAAATTATCCAGATTGCCCGCGTACGTCAGCTTGTCCAGATTGATAACGCGATAATCGCGATACGCATCGAGAACATATCGCACAAAATGGCTGCCGATAAACCCGGCACCGCCTGTAATGAGCATTGTCTTCAAATTTTTCTCCTAAAAGCATCCGCAGATGAACGCAGATAGACGCAGATAATGTAGGGGCAGTGCGTGAACGGGTCTGGATAGAAACCGCTCGTGCCTGCCCATCAGAGGAACACAGAGTAAGGAGCGATCAGCTTTCAGCTTTACTACGTTAAAATGAGGATGTCATCGCGGCATGGTGTTGAGCCGCGATCCAGGAGGCTTTTCGCTGACTGCTACGGGACGGCACAGGGGCCGTCCCCTACGATGATATTGTTAATCCGAATTTGTAGGGGCGACCCCCTGTGGTCGCCCGCTGGCTATGGCAGATCAAGTTCTCGTCTCACTTCAGCATCTGAGTACACCGCCTCTGTACCTTCTCGGACGCGCTCCAATACTTCTGCGGCAAGGTAATAATCCTCCACATCCTCAAGACCGCGTTTAATAATCTCCTTGAGAAAGAAATCCTTGCTGCGCCCTGTTCGCGCCACGAGGGAATCAATTCGTTTCTCAGCTTCGGGAGCCAGTTGAATTGTAGCCGCCATATTGTCGTCTCCTCTTATCTAAACATTGCCAATTTTTTCCATCAACTGCTGTCGTACATCCTTACCATCAACGATTTTTTCCGCGATGATGAACAGCCCTTTGCCATCACTCTTCTGATCCCAAAGAGCACCTATGGTTCGCTTCTCCGCAGTATCGGCACTTTCGGCAATATGTGCGCCCTTGTATTCGACGACAAAAAGACGTCCATCCTCCAACTGTGCGACAAAATCCGGGTAGAATTTGTCCGTCGCAGTCGGCAGATAGAACGACTCTGAATGACGCGCTACATTGCGAATCCAGTATTTTACTTCCTCCAGACTGTCGATCACCTGAGCACACTGCGCTTCCTCGCCATCTTCGGCACTATCAAAAGCGGGCAAGCGATCCGGACCTAAAAAATGCTTGCGCGGCTTCCAGTGCCCGCGATAGTATCTTTGATCCTGGTACATCCCATCCACAAAAGTGAAGGCAGCATCGAATGAAACAGAGGCTTTAGACCCGGGCGCAAAGAGATATCGCTGATATACACTTTCCCGTTCCTCTCGACGAATGTCATTGATCTTATTCTCAATTTTGTTGGCAAGCAGAAATTTGCAACGCATCAGCGCAGAGATGGACATGCCGCGTACCTTGAACAAGTGATCAACCAGTTCGCGCAGCCATTTGAGCAGTTCGCTCTGGTGAATATCTACCTGTCGCACCTGCCGGTCGAGCCACAGGACAAGTGCCTCTGGCGTCCACCCTTCCGCGGCAATATCCAGAGCCAATTGCTCATCTTCACTGGCGAACTGATAGGTGACACGCTTGCCTTCAATATCAATCTCAAAACTGCGGGCCGTCTCGCGGATTGTGAACTCATCTTCGTCCATCTTCGGGGAATAATTGAGCAGCGACCAATCGTGGTATTCCATAAAAATGTCCGTATCGGCAAATTCCAGCGTACCCTGGATATCCGACATCAGACGCGGAACCTCGAATTTCTCTCCTTGTTCAGCAGGCGATATTCTATCCTTGACCTCGACGCGATATTTCTCAACAGCATCGGCAAAATCCTTTCTCTGCGGTTCGGGCAAAGTCTCACAAATCGCCTTCTCGTCGTCCTCACTGATCCAACCTGTAACCGCGACCTCAACTTCTCCTTCAGTCGTTTCGCGCACCAGCAAGCCATCTTGTCCTGCTTCTATGAGCTTAGACAAAACTTCCGGCGTCGCCTGGGCTGTATATCTGAACTCCGGCTCTGACTTCTGGCGCGGACCAAACAAATCACCCTGATCGTCGAACGCACGTTGAACTGGCTCGATATTATCGAGAGCCTCATCTTCCTCAAAGCCCATGCCCACCAGCTTATCAGTAAGCCCTCTCGCCGCCTCTCCAAAGGACGGTTCAGACAGAAACGCATACGCTTTGTTTAGATCGGCAACCCCACGCCGTTTGGCATAAGGCATCCGAAGCACGCGACCGAGAAGTTGCTCCACATCTTTCGCACTTTGAATGCGCGACACAGAGCAGAAAACATAAGCAAACGAGCAGTCCCACCCCTCCTTCAGTGCCTCAACCGTGATGATGTATTCGATAGGACAAGCGCGGTCAAACAGATCAATACCATCGAGTTCGCGTTGATTACCAGTAGCAATGGCGATCTTTTCTTCCGGAATCTGTTCCACTTCCATCAGATGATCTTTCAGTGCCGCAACAGTCACCTCCTGATTTCGTGGCTGCGCCTGGAACAAGACAATGGGACGGATATAGTCAGCATCGTCGCTCGCAGTCTCTGCAAGAGAAGCACAAGCGGCAATAGCACCGTTTACAGCATTCTGCCATGTATCGTGCTCGGAAAGCATAATAGGCAACTTGATCATCTCTTCGAGCTTCAACTCCTGCGCCGTAACGCTGTGCAAAATATTTGACCTACGCCGCGGCGTGGCTGTAAACTCGACAATCGCGCACGGATTCACCCGCGCCTGCATCTCCCGGGTCAAGCCTGTTACTGCGTTGTGCGCCTCATCCACAATCATCAATGGACGGTGGATATGGAGCAAGTTTGCGAAAGAAAATTTGACGCCACCCTGTTCCAGTTTCTCCAGCCCTGGGGCATTGTCCAGGACATTGGAAAAATGCGGCTCCATCTCCTCGTTATGAGCATAAACCTTGCGCCCCTCAGTACTCCTCACCCTCAGCGTTTGAATCGTACCGACCACAATACAGCAATGATCGCGGATATCGTGCGGTCGAATATGCGTAAAATCCGCAATATCGAACACCCGCACCCGACCATCAAAAGCCTCGTCCAACACCTGTCGATACGCATGGCGAGCAGTCTTCAATGCCTCAACTGTCTGCTGGCGAATGGTATTCGTCGGCACCAGCCAGAGCACCACGGGATAGTCCTTCTCAATCCATGCATTGCGGGCGACAGATACGGCATGTGCAGCGAGAATCGTCTTACCCCCACCCGTAGGCAGACGCAAACAAACATAGGGCACATCAAACAATTCTTTTAACGGCACATAAGCCCCAGCATAGCCCCCAAACCGCATTGCCTGCTCTGGCTCTTGCGTGATAGCCTCGTACGCATTCTTTGGCCCAGCCATCCGCGCCTCCTCAAAGAATCGGCGCAGAATAGACAGCGTATCGGTCTGGTATTGTTTTAAGTTCATAACACGTCTGCTCGATAATGGTTCGGATATTCTTTGAGCGGTACATATCTTTCACATAACCGCCCATTCATGGCTCAAACTGTACCCTCTCGCCTTTCATCTGCGTCCATCTACGGATTTAAATTCAGGTTGTAAACAAGCGGGCAATACAGCATATTTAAAGCACAATGCAGTGTTTAGATGTCTTCCAATACAAAATATCGCTCAATTTTTGGAGAATTACCATTTTTTGGCCTGCTATTTGCTTTGTGTCTGACTGTTGCGCGTATCCCATGCACTCACCCCATCAGACGCGAGGCATCTCACATGGCAGACATTGACACCATATCCAAATACCTCATTCAACACTATCCCGACCACTTCACCCGCTTCGCCCTCGCGCGAGACGACATCGAGGTCATTGAGATCATCGAAACAGAGCAACCCACAGTCAGAGCACGCCGCAGCGACAGCTTCATCCGCGTGCGTATCGATGGTGAGGAAGCATTAGTCCACAACGAGTTTCAAACGGCCAGCAGCACCAATCCGCCTATGGAGCGCCGCATGGCTGGCTATATCGGACACGCCATTGAGCATCATGGTCTGCCGATCTATTCCAATGTCATCTACCTGCGTCCCAATGCGGGACAGAACGATCCGGGATATTACGTCCAGGAACTTCCCGGCTACGAAATCGTGATTCGGTATCGCGTGATCAGACTGATCGAAATAGAAGGTCAACCCATCCTGAACGCGGGACATTCAGGGCTGATCCCTTTCACGCCATTGATGAAGCCACCTGAAGGGATGGCATCTGATGCGTGGTTACGCCAGTGTATTCACACGGCTCGGACGCGCCCCATCGCTCGGTCACCCAAAGCCGATTATCTGGCTGGGATGGTGGCCTTGAGCGAGTTGGTATATGATTCTGAAATCATTTCTGCTATTATTTTCAAGGAGGGCATCATGGACATCTTGCGCGAATCATCTCTTTTTCAATCCCTTACCCAACAAAGCAGAAAGGAAGCCAGAGAGGAGGGCCTTGAGGAGGGCCTTGAGCAAGGTATTGAGCAAGGTATTGAGCAAGGCGAAAGAAGAAGCACAATCGAAGCTATCCTTGAAGTGCTGGAGATTCGATTTGACATGCCCAAGACACACCCCCTATCTGCTCGTATTGCCACCATTGACGATTTGCAACATCTCAAGCAGTTGCACCGCGCGGCGATACAAGTGTCCAATCTCGAAGCATTTCAGCGCATATTGGATACGTGACGTGATTTCCATAAGCCTGACGAGATATAAAGACACAGCGCAACATCAGTTACTTACACGATGATCGCCCCTCACATCCGCGCCCTCACATCATAAGGCGTCTGCTTAAAAATAATACCCTCGCGCTCAAGTGTTTGTGGCATCAAACGCGACTGCTCGCCATAAACCGTCAG
>JAPPIE010000035.1 GCA_028874765.1 Gemmatimonadota bacterium | reverse complement strand
TTTTCCCCAGTGTCTCAGTACGTATTCCTTATAGAACCGTCTAATCAGTTTCACGGCCCATCCTCCACACTGTATTGTAGCTCAAACAGATTGCGATACTGTCCACCTTCAATCGCCATTAATTCGTCATGTGTTCCAGACTCTACTATTTTTCCATTTTCAATCACGGCAATGATGTCGGTTTCACGAGCTACGCCCAGGCGACGCGCAACTGTCAGAATCGTCGTATCTGGCAGATACTCAAAGACGGCATTTAACACTTCGGTTGCACTTTCCGGATCTAAAGCAGCTATGGCCTCATCGAGAATCAGTATTCTGGGTTTTACAACCAGTGCCCGAGCAATACCCAAACGCTGTCTCTGCCCTGCAGACAGCCGAATCCCACCTGGTCCTACAGGTGTTTCTATCCCCTCACTGAGTTGTGCTACAAGGCCACCCAACCCAACAACCTTCAACGCTTCCTGCAATGACTCCTCGCTTGCATCCGCTTTTCCATAAGTCAGGTTGTCTCGAATCGTGCCTCTAAAAATTCCTGTGGAATCGCGCACCATAGGCACCTGTTGTTGATAATGCACCACATCGTATTTACGCACATCGCGGCCATTGACCAAAAGGTGTCCTTCTTCCGGGTCAATCATTCTGCGGATTGCACTGAGCAAAGATGTTTTGCCCGCAGCAGGTGGTCCAACAAGCGTCAGATTAGTTCCCGGGGCAATATCCAGATTCACACCGTTGAGCACGACCAGTCTATCTTCGGGATCGCTGTATTTGTATCCGTCCATTTTTATGTGTACGCTGGCCTCATCTTCTAATTTTGCGCCCGATGTGTGTTCGATCTCCGGTGATTGTCCAAAGAGTTCATTCACGCGCCCAATATTTACGAGAGCTTGAGCCGCAGCTTGAAGCATGTTCACAAAACGAACCACAGGCCCCATCAACTGATTTGAATAGGCTGCAAATGCAATCACGTCACCATATTGGATCTCACCTTTTAAAAACAAATACACCGATGCTACATAGATACATGTTGCACCGGTGCCATTGATAAATGTCGTTGCCTGTGTAAATCCCATATTATAGACAATACCGCGGAGTGCTGTATCGCGACTTGCCCGCAACCGATCTCGGAAGTGCAATGTGGATTCGTCTTCCTGGGCATAACTCACCACCAGGTCATGGCTTGCCAGTCTTTCCTGGAGCATGCTGCTGACGTGATCCATGTGGCCGCGCAGTTGCACATTGTTGGATTGTATGCGCCCGGTGAACAGTTTGTAATTCAGATAAAAGATGGGCACAAGTGCCAACGAGACCAGTGTCAATTTGCCGCTGATCTCGATCATGACAGTAATTGCAAATATTGCCGTGATTATATCGATCACCAGATTGATCAAATGCCCGGTCACCAGATTTTGAACTGCGCCCACATCGCCCATCAGCCTTTGCATCAGGGAACCCGTGGGTGTCTTGTCGTGAAAACGCAGAGGCAGATGCAACAAGTGTTGATAAAGATCATTGCGGATGCTGGCAACGATACGCCTGCCTACAATCGCAATAGCACGCGCGTTCATATACGTCATTCCCGCTCGCAGCAGTGTGATACCGAATAACGCACCGATCAATAATGGCAGCAATCCATACTGCCCATCAGAAGCCACATCATTGACCAGCCGACGCATCACCAGCGGCGGCAACAACCCAATCACGGTCAGTACGCCAGCGAGAAGCAGTGCCCAGATAAATTTCCATTTAAACGGTTTGAGGTACGGCCACAAATCCCCGATGCTTTTAATCAGACCCTCTTGTTTATTCTTTTTTCCCATACCACGCCTTTTTGCTCTATTCTGCGATCTCTTTTTGACGCGCTTGCATCAATTCATCACGCCTTTGTTTCGCCAATTCTCTCATGTTCTCAACTTCATCAAATTCATCGACGATTTCCTGGCCCAACATTTCTTCCAGCACATCTTCCAAGGTCACCACGCCAGCTACACCACCAAATTCACCCAACACCACAAACATATGTTGCTTGCGTTCGAGAAACTGTCGAAGCAATTGATCCAGCGGCAGGTCATCTGGTACAAAATGGACCGGATGGATCAGGTCGATTAGTTTCTTGTCGAATTCATCCTGTCCAATGGCATTCAAGACCTCTCGCCGATGTGCAATGCCTACAATGTCCTCGCTATCTTTGTCGTAAATGGGCACGCGACCATGTACCCAATTTCCCGCTTCGTCTCGAATATCTCCCACTGTAAGCTGACCGCTCTTTGAGAATAGAACAATGCGAGGTGTCATGACTTCCGCAACTTTTTTTGATTTTAATGAGATGATATTTGTGATGGCATCCACTTCGTCTTTACCGAGCACGCCTGTTTGTCCACTCAGCCGTATCATAACCTGGAGCTCATCTTCTGAAATACGCTGCTCCTGATTGCGCTTTGAAATCAGCCGTGTAAGCTTGCGAGTAAACCAGACCAACGGCGACATCAATGTCACCAGCAATTGTAATGGCCTTGCAATAAATCCCGACAAGGGGCGGCAATAGACAACGCCCGCTGTCTTGGGAAATACTTCGGAAAACATTAAAATCAGCAGCGTAAATACAGCCGAAAAATAGACGACAT
>JAPPIE010000144.1 GCA_028874765.1 Gemmatimonadota bacterium | reverse complement strand
AAATACGTCGGAAATGTTTTGTTGACGCAGTCGGGGTCGTTTATGACAATGCCGGGGATTTTCAGTCCGATCAGCGACAGGCTCATCGCCATGCGGTGATCGTCGTACGTGTCGAGTGCGGCGGGTTGGATGTGGTCTGCGGGATAGACTGTGAGGCCATCGGCGCGGGTATCAACGCGCACGCCGAGCTTGTTCAGTTCTGTTTTGAGTGCGGCGATGCGATCGGTTTCATGGAGGCGGAGGACGGCTACGTTGTGTACGCTGATTGGAGCAGACGCAAACGGAGCCAGGGCGCACAGGGTTGGCACGATGTCGGGCGTGGCGTTCATGTCGATGTCGAGGCCCGACAGACGCCCTGTTCCGCGCACTTCAATGCCTTCGGGGTCTTTGTTTACATCACAGCCCATTTTGGACAGGATATCGACAAAGCCGATGTCGCCTTGAATGGATTGCGCCGTTAAATTGGGTACGCGCACGCGACCGCGGGTGAGTGCGGCTGCGGCAAAGAAATAAGAGGCATTGGACGCATCGGGTTCGATCAGGTAGGTGCGGGAATGATAGCGCTGGCCAGCGCGTATGGTGAAAGAGCGGTAGTTATTATTGGTGACTTCAATGCCAAAGTCGCGCATGACGGCAATGGTGAGGTCGATATACGGTTTGGATACGAGGTCGCCTTTGACGTGGATTTCGACATCACTTTGGGCGTAAGATGCCACCTGAAGCAGTGCCGTGAAATACTGGCTGCTTTTGCTGCCGTTCATGGTGGTGCGGCCACCTTTGAGGCCAGAGGCGACGATGAGCGCGGGGGGGCATAGCCCGTCCTTGCCTTCACAGCGCGCGGTTACGCCGAGGGGGGTGAGGCCGTCGAGGAGGTCCTGGATGGGGCGCTCGCGCATCCGTTCGACGCCGTCTATGGTATAGGTTCCAGCACCCAGGCCGAGATATGCCGCGAGAAAGCGCGCCGAGGTGCCCGAGTTGCCAATGTGAAGTTCTGCCTGATCAGCGGGGATGTGCCCGCCTGTGCCATAGACGCGAAATGCGTTATCTGACTCATCTACGCGAATGCCCAGATCGCGCAGGGCATTTGCCATATATCGCGTGTCATCGCTCATGAGTGCGTTGTTGAGGTGGCTGATACCGTCTGCGAGGGCGGCAATTAGCAGAACGCGGTTGGTGATGCTTTTAGAACCCGGAATCGCGACATCTGCATCGATTGGGGTTGTCATGGGTTGGATTTTAAGAGTTTTCATAGGTAGGAAAATAAATTAAAAATTAAAAATGAACAAGGCACAATAGTTTCCCCGCAGGTGTTTTTTCGATGTCCTGTTTTAATGGCGTTACACCCTGCCATTCTGTCGCTTGATTTTTCCCGATACTGGTTTTAGATTAGAAAGCAGATTGTGATATTCTCTCCTGATTCTTTTTCCTCTCTCCAATTTCTTTTTTTCGAGATGCCCTCCCCCAACATCTCCATTTATGGGAGCGTGTTGATGAAATCTTCTGACTTTGTCCATTTGCATAGCCACACGATGTATAGCCTGCTCGATGGCGCGTCCAGAATAGAAGATATTGCCCAGGTAGCCGCCGAATGGGGCATGCCTGCGGTTGCGATGACCGATCACGGCAATCTTTTTGGTGCTATTGATTTTTATCGGGCGATGAAAGATGTGGGCGTCAATCCGATTATCGGGTGCGAAGTGTATTGCGCGCTTGGAAGCCGATTTGACAAAAAATCTATGCCGGGTCTTCAGGGCAGTTCAAACCATCTGGTTTTGCTGGTCAAAAATTATACGGGATATAAAAATCTGATCAAGCTGGTGTCTTCGGGGTATCTCGAGGGCTATTATTATAACCCGCGCATAGACAAAGACTTGCTGCGCCAGCATTCGGAAGGGCTGATTTGCCTGTCGGCGTGCATCGGGGGCGAGATACCCTATTTGATTGAACGCGAGGGATACAAGACGGCGCAAAAGGCCGTGGAGACGTATCTCGATATTTTCGGCGATGATTATTATCTGGAGATTCAGCGGCACGGCATTGACAAAGAAAAAAAGATCAATCCAGGATTGGTCAAGTTGCACGAGGAGATGGGTGTGCCCCTGGTGGCGACCAATGATTCGCATTTTACGCGCGCCGAGGACCACGAAGCGCATGCGGCTCTGGTCGCTATTCAGACGGGTAAGACATTGGACGATCCCAAGCGCATGTGTTATCCCGAAGGCGTGTATTTTAAGTCGGCAGAGGAGATGTACGAGCTGTTTCGGGATATGCCACACGTTCTGGAACCCACGCTTGAGATTGCCGAAAAATGCAATTTGGAGATTTCATTTGATGAGTCTCACGCGCCTGATTTCCCTTTGCCAGAGAGGTATGATTCGGCCAGTGATTATCTGAAAGATCTGGCGCGCAAGGGCATGGAAACGCGTTGCAAGCAGGTGACCTCTGAGCATGAGGAGCGCCTGAAGTTTGAGTTGGGTGTGATCGATCAGACGGGATATCCAGGCTATTTTTTGATTTTGCACGATCTGGTGCAATTTTCCAATGCATCTGGCATCCGCGCAGGCGCGCGCGGGTCTGCTGTGAGCAGTCTGGTGGCTTACGCACTGGGCATAACGGCTGTGGATCCCATCGAATACGGGCTGGTATTTGAGCGGTTTTTGAATCCCGAGCGGATTTCGCCGCCCGATATTGATTACGATATTGCCGACCGCGACCGCGAGCAGGTCATCGATTACGTGGTGCAAAAATACGGGCGCGACAATGTGTGTCAGGTCATTACGTTTGGCACTATGGGCGCGAAGGGCGTGATCCGCGATGTGGGGCGGGTGTTAGACCGGCCATTTGCAGATGTCGATAGAATTTCAAAATTGGTACCCGCAGAATTGAAAATGACGCTCGATAAAGCTCTCGACCAGGTGCCCGAGTTGCGTCAAATTGCCGAAGATGGGGACATGGGGGAAAAGATGATCGGCATAGGAAAGCAACTCGAAGGTCTGGCGCGCCATGCGTCGATTCACGCGGCTGCTGTGGTGATTACGCCCGAGCCTGTGACCGAGTTTATGCCCGTCTATAAAGCGCCCAAAGGCGGGGAGGTGATGACGCAGTACAATATGCACCACGTGGAAGATCTGGGCTTTTTGAAGATGGATTTTTTGGGGCTTCGCAATCTGACGGTGATTGACGATGCCGTGAAGATGGTGAAGGAAAATTACGGCGTGGATGTGGATGTGGATAACTTGCCTCTGGACGATGAGGAGACCTACCGCCTGTTTGGCCGGGGCGATACGACCGGGGTGTTCCAGTTTGAAAGCGCGGGGATGAGGGGCTATTTGCAACAACTGAAGCCGGATACGATTGGCGATATTATTGCGATGAATGCGCTTTATCGTCCGGGACCGATGCAGTATATTCCCAATTACATCGACCGCAAGCACGGCCGGGAAGAAGTGACATATAACGACGAGAAGATGCGCCCGGCTCTGGAGGAGACGTACGGCATCATTACTTACCAGGAGCAGGTGCAGCGCCTGTGTCGTGACCTGGCTGGATTTACACTTGCCAAAGCCGATGGCATCCGCAAAGCCATGGGAAAAAAGTTGGCCGATGTGATGGAAAAGTATCGGCTTGAATTTTTAGAGAGTACCATGGCCAATGGCGTTGAAAAAACGGTCGCAGAACAGATATGGCGAGATATCGAGGTTTTCTCGGGCTATGGGTTCAACAAGGCGCACAGTGCGGGCTATTCGATGGTGGCTTACCAGTGCGCGTATCTCAAGGCGCATTATCCGGCTGAATTTATGGCGGCGAATCTCAACAGTGAAATTGGCAATATAGAGCGTCTGGTCGTTCTGGTCGAAGAATGCCGACGGATGGGTCTGGACGTATTGCCTCCAGATGTAAATGCAGGGCAGGTCGATTTTATGGCTGCCAAAAATGAGATTCGAATGGGTATGGCTGCTATTCGCAATGTGGGACGCAGCGCGGTTCAAGCGATTGTAGCAGCGCGTGACGCAGATGGGCCTTTTGAGTCGCTATTTGATTTTTGCGATCGCGTGGATTCTCAGGCTGTGAACAGGCGGTGTATCGAAAGTCTGATTAAAGCCGGTGCTTATGATTGCGTGCCGGGGCATCGCGCGCAGTTGCTCGAAGCCTTAGACCGCGCACTGGAGATGGCGCAATCTGTACAGATGGATCGCGCGCGTGGGCAAATTTCCATGTTTGAAATGGTCGAGATGCAGACGCAGGCGGTGAACGACCAATCGCTGCCCGAGGTTGAGGAATGGACTGAGCGCGAACGCCTCGCTAATGAAAAAGATATGCTGGGCTTTTATCTTTCGGGACATCCGCTGGAACGCTACAGAACCGATTTGTCGGAGATGGGTATGCGGTCGGTAAATGATCTGACGGGATTGCCCGATGGTGCAGAGGTGCAGATTGGGGGCGTTTTAACCGAAGTTAAACCGCATACGACACGCGATGGTCGGCCCATGGCTTTTGGTACGCTGGAAGATTTGAGCGGCACGGTTGATCTCGTGGTGTTTTCCGATAATTTTGAAAAATTGCGCGAGCAACTGCTGGTCGATGAAATGGTGGTTTTACAAGGTCGGTTTTCCGCACGCAATGGCCGGTCTTCGGTGCAGGTTGAGAATGTGATGCCTATTGAGCAGGCGCGCGAGCAACTGGCCGATACCGTCAATGTGATGTTGTCGGGTGATTTAATACGGATGGAGCCACTCAAATCACTGCATACTCTGTGTCTGAAACATCCGGGCAACTGTCAGTTGCGATTACATCTGAAATTGGAGCGCGACCATTCCACCATCATCCTGTCCCGTCAGGTTCAGGTGTTGCCTTCCGATGTCTTGTTGCGAGAAATTGCCGAACTCACGGGTGGCAGGGCCAATGCGTGGGTATCAACCGAGGCGGGGCGCGCTCGACGCGCGGCGAGACGCCAATCCGATGAAATGGTCTTAGAAGGGGGACTTGTAACGGCGTGATGGGAGGTGGGAAAAATAAAAAAATAAAAGGCGAGGGGCCATCCGGCTCCTCGCCTTTTACATCTCAATCACACCCTTAATAATCCTCATACCTGTTGGCATAAATGTTGAGTAACAGACCAACGAGAATCATATTTGTGATGAGAGTGGAGCCTCCGTAGCTCAGGAAAGGCAATGGGAGGCCCGTGACGGGCATGATGCCAATGGTCATGCCGATGTTGACAAAAATGTGGAAGAGGAGAATGGTCGCCAGCCCGATAGCAGTCAAGCTGGAGAAGCGGTTTTTGGTCTGGACGGCAATGGACAAGGCACGCCATAAGATGAATATAAACAATGCCAAAATAAAAAAGGCACCGAGAAATCCGAATTCTTCGCATATAACGGAAAAAATAAAGTCGGTGTGTTGTTCGGGTAAAAAGGCGAGTTTGGTTTGTGTGCCTTCTAAAAATCCCTTGCCTGTGAGGCCGCCAGACCCTATGGCGATTTTGGACTGAATGACCTGATAACCCGCGCCGAGTTTGTCCATATCGGGGTCGAGAAAGGTGAGGATACGGCGTTTTTGGTAGTCGTGGAGTTTGTTTTCCCACGCATAGGGTGCGGCGATGGCAACCGTGAGATTGACCAATAGCAAGATGCTTGCGGTGAAGAAACGGGGGCGTTCATAGAAAAGGAGGCCGATGAGGATTATTAATATTGCGGCCAGCATCCAGGGGTGAAAAGCACATATCAGGGTGAGGGCAGGGGAAACTAAAAAAAATAAATGCGTGAGTCTGACGCCTGCCCAGAATAACATGGGCAGGATGAGAACGCTAAAAACCAGGGCGGTGCCCAGATCGGGTTGCTTAAAAACGAGTAAGATGGGTACGAGAACGAACAATAGAGGCGGGATAAAGGCACGTACGCGGGTCAGGTCGCGGTTGGGATAGGCCAAAAAGCGCGCGAGTACCAGGACGGTCGTTATCTTGGCGAATTCAGAAGGTTGTATGTGAATGGGACCAATGTTGAACCAGCGCCGGTCACCCAATTCGAGCACGAGTATCAAAAGTGTAACTGTCAGGCCATAGAGGACATACGCAAAGGCGTAAAAAAGTTTGAGGGGAATGACCATGGTGATGGCCATGGCAATAAACCCGAGTAAGGCCCAGATAATTTGCTTTTCATAAATATTGCCAGCCAGTCCCAAATCCCAATTGTAGCTGGCACTGTATATGGTGGTAATGCCCACACCAATGCCCAGGCATATTGCTGAGAGAAGGCCGATGTCGAGGTCGCGTCGAACAAATAGAGAAAGATTCACAACTACCTCGAAAAGTGGGAGGTTACTGGTTGGTGACTACAAAGAATTCGCTGGTGCGTTTTTGCTTTGGCACAGCTTGTTCAAAATAGGCTTCAAGCGTTTTTTGTGCAATAGGTGCGGCAACACTGCCGCCCGAACCGCCGTTTTCAACAATTACGGCAATGGCAATGCGCGGGTTTTCTGCCGGTGCATAAGCGACAAACCAGGCGTGGTCTTCACCATGAGGATTTTGTGCGGTGCCCGTTTTTCCCGCAACGACAATGTCGGGTAAACGGGCGCGATGACCAGTGCCGCCAGGGCTGTTGACCACATCGACCATCATGCTTCGCACTGTTTCAATGACTTCTTGCGAGATGGGTAGAGATGTGGTTTTCCCCTTTGTACCTTTGATTACCTGCGGAGTGGGTAACTGACCGGTTGCCAGTGCACTGGTATAGCGCACCACCTGAAGGGGGGTTGCCAGGAGTTCCCCTTGCCCAATGGTCAGGTTGAGCATATTGCCACCAGCCAAGAAGCCGTGCCTTTGTTTGTAATAGGCGCGGTTGGGCAGCAGACCGCGTGCTTCACCATCGCCTCCCGAAGCGATGTCGATATTTGTCAATTCACCAAATTCGAACATAGCGGCATACCGATGCCATTCGTCAATACCTACTTTGAGGCCGAGTTGATAAAAGAATACATCACAAGATTTGACAAGTGCTTGCCGCATGTTGATTGTTCCACAGCCTCTTTTGTTGTGACATCTAAATCGGCGATCACCGAAAACCATGCTCCCTGTGCAAGGACGCAAGCGATATTCATCGGCTTTGAGTATGCCCCTGTCCAAAGCGGCAACAGATGTGATCATTTTGAATACCGAAGCGGGCGGGTATTCGCCCTTAAGGCTGCGATTGAGCAAGGGTTTGGATAGATCTGTTTGCAAGTGCTGCCACGCTTTGGGGTCTCGAATAGATCGCGGATGAAATCCGGGTTTACTGACTATGGCGATGATTTCGCCAGACTGCGGATGCATCGCTACGAGGCTGCCGCGCATGCTGTCTGCAAAGGCGTGCTCGGCAGCATGTTGCACGCGCCAGTCGATCGTGAGCGACAGATCTTCGCCGGGAATAGGAGGATCTGTTTTTTCGGGAAAACTACCCACTTCTCGGCCCCTGGCATTTACTTCGATGTATTTGACGCCCTTATGGCCCCGCATCCGGTCTTCAAACATGCGCTCAATACCTCGTTTTCCAATGCGGTCGTCGTAGCGATAGCCTTCTGCTTTCAGACGAGAATATTGCGATGCGTTGATCAGCCCGAGATAGCCCAGAGTATGAGGTGCTAATGGAAAGGATTGACTGACGTTGTGTTGCTCGTGTGAAAATTCTGTGGATATCTCCGAGGGCGTGTCAAAGATGGGATAGCCCCTGCGGGGTTCAATTTGGATTTCGACACCCGGAAAATCATAGCGATTTTCTTCGATAATGGATATGGCCTCAAAGTCAACATCGCGTTTGAGGTTGATCGGGTCGTAAAAATATCGGTTAGGCGATTGCAATTTTTCTGTTATGGTTTCACAGGGCAGATCCACAATTTGCCCGAGGCGTTCGAGAAGTCCATTGCATTTGCCTTCTTCAATATTTGCCAAAAAGCGAGGGGGAATGACTGAGATGTTATAAGACGGTCTGTTATCGACCAAAATGATACCATTGCGATCGCGAATCAGGCCGCGATTGGCCTGGATGATGACGGGCTGCATGGTATTTTTTTCGGATTTAATGCGATACTGTTCCCATTCGGCAATCTGCAACATATAGAGGCGGACACCCAATATGCCAAAGAGGAATGCGACGACGCCAATAAGAATGCGTGCGCGATGCTCTCGAATGCCGTTATGTGTGAAGTTATTCTGCATGGGATTCAATATTGAAAAGTGAGAGATGGGTAAGGATAGACGACAATGCCGTGCCCAACGCGGCTGTGTAAAGGCCTGTCCCCAATCCGACGCTCAAAATTTTGATTGGTTGCAAAATAAAAATAAAGAAAATAATATCATGTAAAAGTGTTGCTAAAAATAAAATAGCAGCCTGTGCTCGTAGAGCTTCTGCGGCGATACTCACACGGCTATAACCTGCAAAAAAACCGATCAGGCTGTTGGCAAGGGCATTGGTGCCCAAACGCGAGCCGGGATCGTATATGTCGATGAGCAATCCCGATATAAAACCCAGTGCTGTCGCTTCAATTTGTCCCCGGGTAAAGGCAATGAAAACCAGTATGATAATGACGATATCCGGTGCGATACCGTAAATTGCGAAGATATCGATCCAGGATGCCTGGAGAAGCAGTGCCAAACAAATGAGCAAAATATTGCGGGCGATAATCATATTGATTGGGAAGGGGCGGGTTTTAAACCCGCCCGTACGGTCAATTCTCCACCAGGGCGGACTGACAGTTTCATCAATCCGCAATTTCTCTAACGCGAATGCGGGTGCCGGGCCGCAGACGCGATGGACTTCGAATGTTATTCCAGGATTGTAGGGCTGCAACACTGGTATCAAAGGCACGCGCAATGCCCCACAGGGTATCCCCCGTGCGAACTGTATAAAAGATGGGAGATTCCGATGTTCCATCTTTGGGTACCCACAATGTGAGGCGATCGCCCGGGTGAATGGGACGATTGGTATTCAGATTGTTCCACGCACGCAGGTGTGAAACCGTGATTCCTTTTCGTTTGGCTATGTCCCATAAGGTATCGCCTGTACGCACCGTGACATTGATCTGGCGATAGTGTTTGGGGTCGGGCTTGTGGCTAATACTTTTTGTTTGTATTGCTGGGCGTGCCTGTGTTGCGGCAGCCAAGCGTTGGGCGTGGGGATACATTGGAATGCTGAGTTTCTGACCAATTTGCAGGCGACGGGGGTTGGTGATGCCATTGGCCGCTTGCAGATCGGATGCCGACACTCCCACGCGGGATGCGATACCCGATAAGGTGTCCCCGCGTTTGACCACATAGTCGATAAGTTGGATTTTTTTATGTGCTGGTATTTGTGCGTAATTGGCTCTGAATTTCGCACCTGCGCCCTTTGGTACGCGCAAATTATAGGCATTTCGCCGCATGGCGGGCGGTGTATATGGACGGCGCAATTCGGGGTTGAGTTGTTTCAGCCAGGTGTAGGTCGTGCCCGCACATTCCGCTGCCAAATGCAGGTTCACAGGTTCTGTTAAAACGACTTTGTCATAAGACAGGGGAGGCTGATAGACAACATCTTTAAAGCCAAAAAAAGCGGGATCTTTGGCAATGACGACAGCTGCCATAAACTTGGGTACGTGATTGCGGGTTTCTCTGGGCAGTACGTCGATTTCCCAAAAGTCACGGGTTCTGGATCTTGCAATGGCGCGATCCATCCGGCCCTGTCCGCAGTTGTAGGCTGCGACAACCAGATGCCAATCTTTAAAGTGCTCGTATAGGTGATTGAGATGTCGCGCAGCAGCATGTGTGGATTTTTCGGGGTCCATGCGATCGTCAATATAGGTGTTGCGCCGCAGGCCATAGAGCAAGCCAGTGCGGTACATAAATTGCCACATGCCCAGGGCGTATGCACGCGAGAGTGCTCGGGGATTAAATCCACTTTCGATCAAGGCTTTGTACGCGAGGTCCGAAGGCAGGCCCTGTTCGCGGAAAATTGTCTGGATCATAGGCAAATAGGCGGTGGAGCGAGACAGACTGCGTTCAAAAAAGTCGCGCTTTTCCGTGAGGAAATATTGGATATAAGCCATGACTTCGGGTCTGAGGTCAATGGGTACATCGGCTTGCCCTGCCAGTACTCTTATTTTGAGTTCTCGGTAGTGTGGATGATGCAACAAATCGGCAACTACAGATTCGGGAAGGGCATTGAGCAGGGTTGCCAGTGGTGCCTGCGGTGGTATGGGCACATGGGACGAAATCGCGTGATAGCGTTCGAGTGTGAAACGGATCAACGCGGCCCATTTTTTTGCTGTTTCCGGTTCGGAAACAAAACGCTCGCGCAATATGAAAGATGCCGTATCGAGCAAAGCTCTTACGCGAAGAGAATGGGTTTCGACTGCGGCCTTTTGAAGCAGATCATAGAGACGGTCGCCCCTGGGTTCTATATCTTCTATTGACACTGGCTCTGTTGGTATAATGGGTTCTGCAACTTCTGCTGGTTCTGTAACTGCTGGTACAGTTACGGGGGCAGGCACAGGTGCAAGAGGTGTGCGTGCGGTGGTTGCACAACCCGCCAAAACTATAACTGCAATGAGACACAGGTTATACCGCAGTGCTGGCTTCGCGTTATTGAGAAGATTTTGTCTGTACAATGAATGCTGTTTCATAGCCTTTCTTTGTGACCTCCTCGAGTAATATTTCTGCATCGTTGCGCGTCTGAAAATTGCCGACGCGCACCTTGAAATAAGGGGGTTCAAAATCGATAAAAACATCGTCGCGCCTCAGTTGAGCACGCGCTTGCATTTGTGCATTTTCTGCTGAGCCTCGCGTCGATGACGAAAAAATTTGAACTCTAAACCCCGATTTGGCATCGCTTTCAGGTTGCACATTGGCAATTTGTGTGCGAACCACATAAGCATCGGGAAAGCCCAGCGCTCTAATGGCGTCGCGCAGTGTTTTGGCCGATTCGGGCGTGCGACTGTTGCCCGCTTGAATTTTGTAGAGTTGGATATCTTCGTCAAGATGAATATATGTCAGGACTTGAGCGTCGCGCTGAATTTGTTCGCGCAAGGCTTCTGCCCGATTGTGATCGCGAAGGGCTGCAACTTGAACGCGGAAGCCCTCAATCTGTGATACTTCCGCAGAGGGCATTGCTTCGGTGCGTACAGGTGTTTGCAACACCGGGTCGTCGTCCATGAGGGTCTGCGGGTCAAATTCTTCTCGCGCCGCCGGAGAATCAGCCTTCGGAGCATCAACCGGAGGAGCGAGTTGGGTCTGCTGTGCGACACAGCCGATCAGGAACACGACAAATAAGACAAATAACAAGATATTTTTTCTTATCATTTTGCCTCCACAAGCAGTTGTCAGTTTTATTTTTTAACCTTTACACGATCACGTATGCGTGACCCTCACACTTTAAGAATACATGCAAAATTTGTCAACGACTTATATTGCGTAATTTATCGAAAAATGCACTATTTTCCCCAATATCTTGTATATCTTAAAAAAATAATAAAGTCGCTTAATTATGCAATAAACCAGGGCGTCACTCTCCAAACCACCGCTCAAATATTTCTGTGTAATTGTCTTTTGCCACGCCTTTTTCCGTTATGATCGCCGTGACGAGGTGGTTGGGGGTCACGTCAAAGGCGGGGTTGTACACATGGATGCCACTGGGCGCGGTTTGCCGGCCCATGCCGTGTGTAATTTCTTCTGTTTCGCGCTCTTCTATGGGAATTTGCGCGCCAGTGTCGCGTTTCATGTCAATGGTAGATAAGGGTGCGGCCACGTAAAAAGGCACCTGATGTGCTTTGGCCAGAATGGCCAGTCCATAGGTACCGATTTTGTTGGCCACGTCTCCGTTTTTGGCAATGCAATCTGCTCCGACAACAATGCTGTCGATGTTTTTTTCGCGTAGCACCGCAGCGGCCATGCTATCGCATATTACGGTGACATCTACGCCGCTTTGATTCAGTTCCCAGGCCGTGAGGCGTGATCCCTGTAAGAGCGGGCGGGTTTCGTCGGCATAGACCGCGACTTGTTTGCCCGCTTCAACGGCGGCGTAAACCACTGCGAGAGCCGTGCCGTAGTCGGCCGTAGCCAGGCCGCCCGCATTGCAGTGGGTCAATACAGTCGCTTGCGAAGATAGCAATTCGGCACCATTGAGACCAATTTGGCGACATATTCGTTTGTCGTCTTCAAAAATTTCATGGGCTTTTTTGAGCAGGCGATCGCGTTTTTCAGTGGGTGAATGGTCGGTTGCTTTGGCGAGGACCTTTTTTTGACGGTCAAGTGCCCAAAAGAGGTTGACGGCTGTGGGGCGCGTTTGCGCCAATTTTTGAATGCTTTCTGCGACATACCGGTCAAAGTCGGCATTTTGCGCTATGGCTTCTTGCGCTGCAATCACGACGCCATAAGCAGCCGCTACGCCGATGGCTGGCGCGCCGCGTACCCTCAAGCTGACGATGGCCTCTGCCACTGTGCCGACATCGCGGCAAGTGATGAATATGTACTTTTCGGGCAATAAGGTCTGGTCGATGAGGCGCAGGGCATCATTTTCCCAGGTGATGGTTGGAACGGGCATTGGCCATCTCCATTTGTCTTGTGTCGCGGATTAAATTATCAATACGTCATCTTCAATGTGCTCTATCGGCGCGTCGCGCCACAGGCGTTCCAGACCGTAAAATTGGCGCGAGTCTTGTTGAAAAATATGTACGACAATGTCGAAAAAGTCGATTAGTACCCATTTTCGCACATCATATCCTTCGACCTGATAAGGAGGCTGTCCTTCTGCTTTGAGACCCTCGATTACCGCATCGGCTAAGGCGCGAACATGCACATCGGATGTTCCCGTGCAGATGATAAAATAATCGGCAAAGTCGGCTGTTTGACGCAGATCAACCGCAATGATGTCTTCGGCTTTGCGCGATAGCAACTGTTCAATGCAGGCACTGCGAACGTTTTCGGTGGTATCTGACAAAGTAGGCACTCTCTCCTCACTTAAATATTTCCAGTCCACGATAATCTCGCCCAATGATGACGGTGACTTCCTCGATGCGAAAGGGGTCGGGTGTCTTTTGCTGAATCACATTGGGCGTACCGAGCACATTGGCGACTTGTTTGGCATATTCTATTTTACCCATGCGGTCTATGACAATGGTTTCGGGAAAGTTGAAATTTTCAGCATTGCCCAGGGTCATGACATCTATGCCAAAATCGCGCAGTTTTTGCCCGACCTCGGTTGCAATGCCGCCTGTGCCACAGCCATTGAGAATTTCAACGCGAATATTGTGAGAGACCTGGGAGACTTCGGGCACGACTTCAGGTGCCGTTTGCGGTTCCCAATAGGCTTTTGTCGCAAAGACCAGTCCGGCGATGAGCAGTCCGCCGATAATCCATAACCAGCGTTTCATGTTGATAAATATAAGGATAAAAAAAAAAGACGCCAGTCTTACGTGCTGGCGTCCCTATCTGTTAATATCGCGCTTTTAATAGCGCCTGTATCTGTCGTTGTAATAATAGGGATAGCCATAGCCGTTGAAGGTGCTGAATCCAAATTCGATGCGAATATTGGGCTTGGGCTGATACAAAAGGCTGACATTGGGAACGACGACTTGAACACCACCCGATGAGGTCGAACCGTAACGCGTATTACCCGACATTTGATTGACCAGGCCAACTTGCGCTCTGACGATGAGCGGTTTGGATATCTGGTAGGTGATGTCGTTGAGATAGTACTGGTTCAAGCCGCCGCCGTATCCCGAACTGTAACTGACCCCAATGGTGTGGTTAAATTTGAGCTTTTTCAGGTCGAACAAACCGCTGGTGGTTTTTAACCCGTTCACGAGGTTTTCACCTGCGAGCGGAATTTTGTTTTGCGGCTGAATACCAATTTCTGCCCGTGCCTGTGTCGCGATAAAAGCTACAACTGCAAGTGTACAAATCCATTTATACATGTGTAAAACCCCCTTTCCGTTATGAACAGAATACTGAAACTGAGATGAGATGTCAAGTGTTCTGTTTTCTTAGACACCTGAGTATATCTATGTGTTCCACAATAGAAATTGCGCTTGAAAGAGGACTATTTTTGCGCGTTTTCCATCAACCTGGCAAATTCGTCGAAGAGATAATCCGCATCGTGCGGACCGGCGGAGGCTTCGGGGTGGTATTGGACGGAGAATGCGGGCAGTTCTCGGTGGCGCAGGCCCTCGAGGGTGTTGTCGTTGAGGTTGATGTGGGTGAGTGTTACGACTTCTCGGTCGAGGGTGTTGAGATCGACGCAGAAACCGTGGTTTTGCGCGGTGATTTCGACTTTGCCAGTGCTGGCGTGCTGCACGGGCTGGTTGGCACCCCGGTGACCAAATTTGAGTTTGTACGTTTTTCCACCCAGTGCCAGGCCGAGAAGCTGATGCCCCAGACATATTCCAAAGGTGGGGCGTTCGCGGATCAATTTGCGGATGTTTTCGACCGCATAAGTCACCGGTTCTGGATCGCCCGGGCCGTTGGATAAAAAGATGCCGTCGGGATCGATTTCGAGGAGTTGCTCTGCGGGGGTGTCGGCTGGGAAAACAGTTACATCGCAGCCGCGGTCAACGAGGTAGCGCAAGATGTTGTGTTTGATACCAAAGTCGTAAGCCGCCACGCGGTATCTGGTGTTTTGTCGCAGGTGCCTGGATCGACCAGTTTTGAGATCGCAAAGGCCCTCGGCCCAGTGATAGGGTTCTTTGCAGGTGACGTTTTGCACGAGGTCGCGGCCAATTAGGCCGGGGAAGGCGCGCGCTTTTTGAACGAGGCTGTCGGTATCGAGATCGATGGTTGATAGCACGCCTTTCATCGCGCCTTGACGACGGATGTGCCGCACGAGGGCGCGGGTGTCAATGCCTTCAATGCCGGGTATGTTGTGTTCTTTTAGAAAGTCGCCGAGGGCAATGGTTGACCGCCAATTGCTGGGATATGGACAGTATTCTTTGACCACAAAGCCCGAGACCTGGGGTTTGTGCGATTCAAAGTCGGATGGATTGATGCCATAGTTGCCAATGAGTGGATAGGTCATGGTTACGATCTGGCTGTTATAAGACGGATCTGTGAGGATTTCTTGATATCCCGTCATGCTGGTGTTGAAGACGACTTCTCCTTCGCATTCAATGTCTGCGCCAAAGGATTTGCCTTTGAAAATGGTGCCGTCTTCCAATGCGAGAATCGCTTCCATGAATGTTGTTCCTTTATTGTTTGTAAGTCACCCGACCACCCAGTATTGTCATTGTGGCCCGGCCTTTTAATGACCATCCGTGAAAGGGTGTGTTGCGAGATTTAGATTTGAACTGATTGGCATCTACAATCCATTCGAGGTCGGGATCGATGACTGTGATGTCGGCGGGTTTGCCGAGGGAGAGGCTGCCGCCTTCAATGCCGAGGATGCGCGCGGGTTCTATGGTGAGTTTGGCAATTGTATCTGAGAGGGGGAGCAGGTCGGTGTGGACGAGTTTGGTGAAGAGGACACCGACCGCGGTTTCGAGGCCGAGTATGCCATTGGGTGCGCTGGTAAAGGCACCCAATTTTTCTTTTATCGTATGTGGCGCGTGGTCTGTGGCGAGTGCGTCAACGGTGCCGTCTTGTAAGCCCGCGATTACGGCTTCTCGGTCTTTATTGGAGCGAAGTGGCGGACTCATTTTGCCCGCCGTGCCGAGTACGCGTACGTCTTCATCGATCAATGCAATGTGATGGGGAGAGGCTTCACAGGTAACGGGCAGGCCCTCTGCTTTGGCCCTGCGTACGAGTTCGGCAGCGCGTTTGACGCTGAGGTGCAGGATGTGGAGACGCCCTCGAGTTTGGCGCACGAGTTCGATGTCGCGTGCGTTCATGGCGGCTTCTCCTTCTGCTGGCATGCCTTTCAGACCGAGTTCGCGGGAAACTGTGCCTTTGTGCATGTGTCCGCCGCGCGTGAGTTCAAAGACTTCGGAGTGGGGATAAATCGCAAAATCGCTGGCGGCGGAGCGCTCCAAGAGTTGGCGCATTAGAGATTCGGATTCAATGGGGAGGCCGTCGTCGGAAAATCCAACAGCACCTGCTTTGAGCAGGGCATCGGTGTCGGTGAGTTTTTCGCCCTGCATTTTTTCGGTTGCACAGGCGATGGGATATACGCGGGCATCTGCCGATTTTGCCTGTTGGACGATATATTGGACAATTTCTGGGCTGTCCATCGGCGGTTCTGTATTGGGCAAACAGGCCACAGATGTGAAGCCTCCGGCGGCAGCGGCTTCACATCCGGTTTTGATGGTTTCCTTTTCGGGAGAGCCAGGATCGCGCAGGTGGACGTGCATATCGATGAGGCCGGGTACGACGATTTGACCTGAGACGTCAAAGGTCTCTGCACTTGCGGCGATATGCGGTTCAATACGCGCGATGTGACCGCGCTGGATGAGCAGGTCGGCTATCTCATCACGATTATTAGCCGGGTCGATGACGTGACCGTTTTTGAGCAGGAGATCGGGCATTGAAAAGGGTGTAAATATCCTCTCTCAATCTGCGAAAACGGATTCGGGCACGCGGTCGCGGTAGGCTTCGATGGGCGGTAGATTGCCGTCGGCTTCGGTTTCGAGGGGACGCAGTCCGGTGAGGATTTCGAGGTCGTCGCGGATGTCGGCTTGCGCCAGATAGGCTTCAGAGGCTTCGACTTCACCCAGGTCGAGTGTGTTGGGGATCCAGAGTACGCGGGCGTCTTCTGGCGCGATAAGGCCAATGGATTCGAGGGCGATGTCGAGGACTTCGGCGTCTGTACCGCAGTGCAGTGGGACCGCCCCTGCTGAAACGTGTTGTCCGGTGATGACGTTGGTATAGGTGGCGTGATAGTCGATTTTATCGACGAGGCGCCTGGTGGCAAATTCGGCCATGCCGATGCCGGTGGCGTTGCCGTGCGTGGCTTCGGTGAGGTCGCGCACAAAGATGCGCAAGACGCGCGGGGTTTCGTCGCCCATTGCGCGGCGGTCATTGCGTTTGCGCCCGATGACGTTGGTGTCCATGCCCGAGCCGGAGATGTTTTTGCCCATTTCGTCGATGATAAGGAGATCGACATCATCGAAGGGAAGTGAGGGACACCATTCTTTGGATTTTGCTTGAAGTACTTTTTCGCGCTCTTCAAAGTCTGCCGCGGGAATGGCTTCGATGCGTGCGGTTTCGTCATAGCCGTTTTCAAGGGTGGCTACGCCAAAGGTGATGGGCATTTCCTCGCGCACAACTTTGCCGACTAAGCGCACGATTTTGTCAAAGGAATGGTGGATGATGGCGCGGTGATACACCGAGGCGCCTTTGTGTTTGCCGAGGCCAATGAGCATCATTTTCATCAGTCCGCTTTCAATTTCGCCGGCAAATCCCGTATGCGGTTTTACGCGGTTGACCACAATGACGTGGTCGGCTTCGGATGCGTGTTTGTCAAAGTAGATGGGCATGCCAAAATCCGATACGCCGATCTGGACGACGTCCATCGACGATTTGATCGGGCAGCCCATTGTGCCTTCGGTGATGCCATATCCGGCCAGGACCTGGGTTTGTCCCTCGGCTGTGCCTCCGCCGTGCGATCCCATTGCGGGTACAATGTAGGGGACGGCACCAATGGCTTTCATTTCTTCGACGATGGTTTTGATGATGGTGTCGATGTTGGCGACGCCGCGGCTACCTGCGGTTATGGCGACGGTTTGACCGGGTTTGATCGCAGAACTGGGATTGATTCTGGCGATTTCATCGCGCACAGTACCGGCGATGTCATCGACGCGAGGGGCGTCGAAGTGCTGGCGAATGCGGAACATCTGCGGGTAAGTTGGCATGGTGTATCCTCCTGTTGTGATTTGCTATCACATGGATTCTTCGTAAAGGGCGATTACGTCTTTTATCGTTGTTTTGCGCGGGTTGACTTGAATATTGCCGCTTTTCATCGCGTCTTCGGCCATGACATGGATGCCTTCGGCTTTTGCACCGGCTTCGCTCAATGTGGCGGGAATGCCCACGTCGTCGGATAGATTTTGTACGGCTTCAACGGCGAGAACAGATGCGTCAACAGCACTCAGTCCATCTACATCTTCACCCATGGCGACGGCGATGTCGGCAAATTTTTCCGGGCAGGCATAGCGATTGTAGGTCATGATGCGGGTGAGCAAGATCGAGTTGGCAATGCCGTGTGGCACGCCGTAGTGACCGCCGACTGGATGTGACATGGCATGTACGTTTCCCAAACGCGTTTGTGAGAATGCGAACCCGGCCATGGTGCTGCCGATGATCATGTTTTGCGTGGCCTCGTGGTTGTGGTCGTTGTACGCGGCTTGTCGCAAGTTTTGCGATATGAGGCGGATGGCGTGCAGGGCCATGCCTTCGGAGATGGGGTTGGACATTAGCGACACATAGGATTCAATGGCGTGTGTCAATGCATCCATTCCGGTCGCTGCGGCTATGGGCAGCGGCAATGCGACGGCCATATCGGCATCGAGTATGCCCACATCGGGAATGACATGGGGACCTGCGACGGTACCTTTGAAGTGGTTGTCGTCGGTAATGACGGCAAAGGGCGTGACTTCACTGGCTGTGCCATAGGTGGTGGGGACGCACAGGAGAAAGGGGATGGGACCGGGAACGGGTTTTTCTCCAATAAAATAATCGGTGATTTTACCCCCGTGATTGACGAGTACGCCCGAGGTTTTTGCCACGTCCATCGAGGATCCCCCGCCAATGGCGAGCAGGAAATCGCAATTTTCCGACTGGTATTGCGCGGCACAATCCTCGACGTTGCGAATGGGCGGGTTGGGTTCAACGCCGTCGTAGATGCTGTAGGCGATGTGCGCCTTGTCGAGTATCTCTGTAACGCGCGCGACAACGCCAGCCTGGACGAGGCCCCTGTCGGTGACGATTTGTGCCTTTTTTACCTGTTGTTCGTTCAAAATTTGGGGGATGTTGCCAATAGTCCCTCGCCCCATGATGAGGCGCGTGGGGCCATAATAACTAAAGTGATCTTGAAACGCCACGAGCAAACTCCTCTGCGATTTTTATTCTTCCGATAGTAGCTAAAAAAAGAAAATGGTTTTTGATGGTGTTGTCAATGACATAAAAACACACCCGTGGCGTTGGTTTAGAACGATGTGCCGACGCGGACGTAGTAGCCGACGCCTTCTGGATCGGTGAATCGGTATGCCACGCCGAGGCGATAGCGGATTGCCGAATAGAGGACGTAATAGTCGATGATAATCTCGGTGCCAGCCGAGAAGAGTGGGCGCGACTGCGATGTGTCGCTTCCATAGGTGTTGGCGGCGTCGGCGAAGAATGTCCAGAAGATGCGGTTGTAGTGTATCGGCCACGCCCGCAGGCCGCGATTCTCTAATGCGAGGGGGGCGCGGTATTCCAGGGATGCGGACCAGGCGTGCTGTCCCGACCGCGTAGATGTATCGTATCCTCGTGCCGGGAAAGTGATCGGCTCAGCGCCTCCAAGGTCGAAATAGCTGTTGTCGCTGCCCGGACCTCGAGATGCGCCAGCACTCGCGCGCAGTGCCAGGACGGGTGCCGCGAATTGGCGACCCGGAAACCAGTGTGGCAGTCTCGCGTAGGTCCTGATGGTGCTTCTGATGTCATCTACTGAGCGGTTGTTTGAGGCAGGAGAGAGGTCGTGGCGTCGCCTGACATGGACGGAGAACGATGTGCCGGTCGCCTGTCCCATCTGAAAGGCGGATGAGCGCGCATTGGTGGCGGAAAAACGCACCGATAGTTCGCCCAGGGTGCTGCGCGGATCGTCGAGTCGGAACCGATGGGTTTTTCGTAGCGCGGAGTCCAGTATCTCTCGGTCCTCTCGCACGAGTCCGCTGGAGACTGTGAATGAGACACCGCTTCGCGCCTTTGGCTTTACCAGCGTCATTGATCCTGAGGCGCGGCGTTCTCGTTCGAGGATGAAGAAGGTTTCGGTTGGGGCATCGGTGCTCTCCTGGTATAATCTGGCACCGTCTTCGTCCCAGTCCTGCGATAGCGATAACCCGAGCGAGGGGTTCCCCAGGCCGCGGTACTGGTACGACAGATTGCCGGCTACTCTTTCGTCAGAATACGATCTAATTGGCAGGAAAATACGAGCACCGATTTCGTATTCGTGCCGGCTTACGAGGTCGATCCCGGAGGTGCGAGCGCCGATGGATGTACCGAGTACTTTGGTGCGGCGTATCGTCGTTTCTCCCTTGTGGTGAGCGGGTACTGAGATGGGGTGATTCCATATGGGTTCCCAGTAGTAGGGACGCAGGGTCGCAAGCGGCGAGTAGGCACGTACCCGTCCTTCTGCGCGTCCGCGTGGTCTGTTGGAGACCTCGGCAGTGGTGTGTGTCGAGTCCGCGCGAGGCGCGGGTGGTGCAGCAATGGGTTTGAATGGAATCCGTTCTATCTCCCAGCCATTGACATGGTAAGCCGAGAAGTAGAGCCAGCGGTCCGACGGATCGACGCTGGGATGTGCCGCTCCTGTGCGGAGATTGGTTAGCATGACGGGGGGCGAGACTTGTCCCCTATCGACTTGTGCAGCGAGTATGTTCGGGATGCCGCTGCGGTCAGACGCCCAGACCAGCCACTGCCCGTTGGCACTCCATGATGGGGCGAAGTCGAGGGCTCGATCGCGGGTCACTTCGCAGATGAGGTTGCCATGTGTATCGAGGAGGACGATGTCGTGGTGCCCTCGGGTCCAGCGGGTCGCCGCGATCCATTGGCCATCGGGTGAGATTGCCGGGTAAGCCCAGTGGATATCCGGGTCGGGATGGACCAGCATTTCGATGGCACCGTTGCCGAGATTGACCCGCGCCAGCCCGCTGGTTCCCCCTCCTTCGGCGACAGCGACTGCCCAGCCTGCAGGACTGGCCGATGGGGCGGTTAAGCGGCCGCGAGTTGTTATGCGTCGTACATCACTGCCCGGCGTTACGCGGTAGAGATCTCTAAATCTGCGATAGCGACCAGCAAATTCATATTGCGCGAAGACGATGTCTCCATTGGGGGTGAAGGCAAATGTGGTGCTGCCGTTGGTCAGGGCTACGGTCGATTCATCACTGCCATCTAATCTGGTTGATACCAGTTTGGCATCTGACCGTCCATCTGATCGGATGTAGTACAGTGTTTCGCCATTGGGCGATACTTTTGGGTGGTATGCATAGCGGGCACCGCGGGTTATCGCCTGTGGCTCGGTGATTGCACCGAATCTGGCGAGGCGGGTGTCCAATGCCGCCGCTGCTGTTCGCTGTGTATCTGCCCACGCTTTCCACTCGTTCGTCAAGGTGGTGCCAAAGGCGCTGCGACCTGCGGCATCGAGGCGGTAGGGGATCCACTGTTTTTCCACTGCTTTGACGAAGGCTATCATGCGGTCGCGCCCGTATTTTTGTATCAGGTGCTCAAAGAAGAGCGATCCGTAAGCATAAACACGGGTGCCACCCGGCCACTGGGGCGAGTTGCCACCCGCCTGACCGATGGACTCAAACCGCCCTTCGAGAGCCGCTGTTCGCAGTACCATTTTGTGGAATGTTCCAAGAGTGCGTCCGGTGCCAGTCAGTGCGGATTCGTACCAGACGGCAATGCCTTCGCGTACCCATCGGGGGGTAGCGCGTGCGGGGATTGTAAAAGCCGGGACTCGCAGGCGTTCGACTGGAGAAAATGAGATGTAGGGGGACGGTACGCGTCCAAATGGTTTGTGCAACAAGCTATAGCGGCCCGGGCGATCAATGTGGAAGATGTGCGTCAGTTCGTGTACGATGACGTTTTCCAGCCGGTCGTTGTAATAAGCACGTCCGAAAGAGTCGATAGGTGGGCGGGCGTAGATGGTGATTCGGTTTGAGGGACGCACACTCGCGTAGCCGTTCGAGACGTCGATGTGATCGGTTAGTACAAGATCGATTATTCCGCGGGGCGCAGCGATGAATTGTTCGGATAACCGGGCGTGCGCCCATTCTGCGCGTTCCGCTGCCCTGCGTCCCAGGTCTTCGAGATGTGCGGGAAACGTGACGCGAAAGTGTTCTGTATCGAGTGTTCGCCACGATTCGTCTGGTGCAATGCGTTGCGCCGATGCAGACGCCGTGCATAAGGCGATGACGGCGAGTACGATCTTTATTCCTGCACCCATCCTCAATCTCTTATTAAAAATTGTGGAAACCGTGTCCCGAGCCTGGGAACCAGATGAGGTCTATGACCATTCCGACGCCAATGCCGGTGCAATAGCCAATTACTGTGCCGTAGAAGAAGGGTTTTGCGCGTTCGTAGAGGCGGGGGCCGCCAAAATGGACGATGAGGAGTTTGGCCGCCCAGACCATGAGTATGCTCAGGGCGTAATAGCGCGGTCCCGTTGTGTATTGAAATGCGAGGCCGAGGGGATGCAGCGGCCAGCGGGGGAACCATGTGCGCAGGCCCGCCAATAATGCGGCTATTCCTGCGCCCAGAAGCCAGATGCTGAGTTTTTGAAGGTCGAAAGATGTTTTTTCGGTTTCGCCCAACGCGCGTCCAATTCCGCCAAAAATACCCAGGGGTCCTTCCCAGAGGGTCCAGGAACGCAGGAAGAGTGCGGAGTCGCGATAACAATAGTAGATGATGGTGGCGGCACAGACAAAGAAGCCCATGGTGAATGCGAGAAAGACGACGCTATTCGTCCAGTGTTTGCCTCGTTCTGCGGGCACGTCGTCCATGGCTTTGAAGTGGTGGGGCAATACCTGCATGGTTTGAATGCGTCCGCCGCCGTAGAATACGCCGCTGTTGACGAGGTGCATTGCGGTCATTTCGCGGGTCGATAGGGTGGCTGTGCCGAGAATGGAGTTGACAAAGCCCGATCCTTTGATCCACACGGGGAAGAGATATCCAAATCCGCTGGCGGCAATGAATTTGGAGGTTGCAAAATACGCGATGAACATCAATAGCAGATGGACAACTGCAAGGGATAGCGACATGCCCAGGGATATGAAAAAGCTACAGAGATATAGCACGGAAATGATCAGGCCGATAACGGCGAAGCGATAGGAAATGGGACCATCGCCGCGTTCGCCGTTTAAGGCGGTTTTTGCGACATGTATCAGATGCCGTCGCGCGATCCATACAGACCAGACGACGAGTACGGTCATTGCACCGTGGCTTTCCAGGTTGATGATTTCTCCGCCTTTGGCAACTTGTCCTTCTAACCCGACTGTGAAACCCGTGCGGTTGATGACGCCCATTTTGACCACGGCGAAGAGGCCAAAGAACCAGAAGCTGAACAGAAGATCCAGGCTACACAAATATCCGAGGCCAATGACCAGGGGTAAGACGCGCAAATAGACGGGCGGAAAGCTCTGCGCAACGGTCATGGATTTGGTGTTGATGCTGTCAAAGAGGGTGATGCGGGGTACGTTGGGGAACCAGAAGTTGATGATGTTCCATCCAATGATGCCCGCAGTCCAGGCAAAGCCGGCCCAGAAGATGGGGTCACGGAAAATTTTGGGTAATGCGCGTCCTTCGCCAAAGCCCTCCATGAGGTCCATGGGGAAGTTGACGAGTGGGTAGGTCAAGCGTTCGGCATCTGCCCATTGGCGGTGAAAAATAGAGATGACAAAAAATCCGGCGGCCATGAAGGCGAGGACGCCAGAGAACCACCATAAGACGGAGGGTATCCAGCCTGTCCAGGGAACAGACTCGCCCGTGTGCAGGCCGAAGTAGAAGCGGTCCATGATCCAGGGTGTGGGTTCGGGAAATGCCCAGTGGGGCAGTTCATCTAAGAACAACTCTGCCCAGCGATTTTCCGGCGATGCAAAAAAATGGGGTGCGGGCAATGCGCCGATAAAGTATCCCATCCAGCCGACGCCGGGCATCATGCCCACGATCCACATGGTGGCAAAGATGACCATCATTTCATGGCGTGAGAGTACAGATTTGGGCGAGAATCGGGCGATGAACATGTTGATCACGACCCAGATGAGGAATCCCATGATGAGTGCGACGGGAAAACTGGATTTGACCATCGATCCCGCGTGGAGTACGATTTCGAGGACATTTTGAGAATAGGCCATCAGGCCAGCGGTGAGCA
>JAPPIE010000444.1 GCA_028874765.1 Gemmatimonadota bacterium | reverse complement strand
CATAGTACGTGCCATCCATCTGAATCACCGGGCTTGGATCTCTCCGCGTAACACCCTCCTCGAAAGCCACCGCAGTTGCGTATGTAAAGCCATCGAAATGAGCAAATTTACTCATACGTATTCCTTTTTATATTGTAATCGTAGGGCCGGTTTCTGAAGAGGTAGTCTATCGGTTCATCTACGAAAATTATGTTCGGGTCCAGGTCGCTTTCCGCAAAGGCGGTTTCACAACCGGTATTGAATCGGAGAGGGGGAAGGCGACGCATCCAGTGGCATGAGTAGATCGCTGCGATCATGAACCGCGGTTGGTCGGAGGGATTTGGCATCCCCCGGTGCCAGAGCCGGGAATCGCGGATCAGAATGCTTCCCTTTTTTGTGTTCCCCCGAACCGGCGGTGCCACTTTCCGGCGTGCTTCCTGCAGGTGTTCTGCGACCTTGATATCATCTCCAACTACCTTTTGCGTTTCCAGATGGGAGCCGGGCCAGAGTTCGATACTCCCGTTGACTTCGGTCACTTCGTCCAGGGCAATATTGACAATGACTTTGGACGGCGGATGCGCGACATCCAGGTTCGGCCAGAGTTGTCCCGAATCGACATGTACCGGCTGGAGTTCGCTGCCCGGCAAGTTGGTGTTGCCGGTATAGCGATTGTTGAAGATCCCTTCGCCGAGCAGGGATTTGGAGATCTGGACCACATAGGGGTTCGCCATAACGTCGCGAAAGACGTACGGGGGGAAGGGGGGCGGGTCTTGCTGGACGTTTCCCCAGACGAAGTTATGGGGTGGCGCAGGGGCATTCAGGATCTTCTCTATGTCTTCGGTCATCCGCTCACAGAGAAGATCGAGGTGTTCGTGCGCGACCACTGCATTGAGGATGATGTAGCCTTCCGTTCGAATGGCATTGAGGGCCTGTTTCAGGTGCGCGTCGGTGAGAGATTCGGCTGCGCACTCTTCCGGTGTGACGGTGATTTCCACGGCTACTCATCTCCATTTGAGAAATGCTGGACGCTTTCTCAAATTCGTGCGAATTTTTGCAGTCGGTTGGGTTGGCGGGGCACTTCGGTGACGTAAATATCACCGCGACTATCAACACAGATGCCGTGCGCGGGATCGATAAACTGCCCGGGATCTGAGCCTTCCTCGCCCCATCGTGCCAGCAGAGCACCATCCAGGTCAAAAATGCTGACGCGCTGGGGCGATTCGGCAATATAGACAATATGATCTGCATCGATGTGAATGTTATTCGGAGATTGGATATCTGTCCACTCCTCCAGAAAGTTCCCATCAAAATCGAAAAGCTGAATACGGTGGTTTTCCCGGTCACTTACAAGCACACGATCGCGTGGGTCAATGCACAAATCGTGTGGCAGGGCAAACTGGCCAGGTCCCGTGCCTTCCTCGCCCCAGGAAAGAATCCGTTCGCCGTTCGCTGAAAAACGATGTACCCGGTGCTGGCCGTATCCATCCGAAACAAAAATCTCACCTGAGGGAGTGGCCATTGCCTTGGTTGGCATGTTGAACGGTTCGCCCGGTGAACCTGTCTGGCCTGGCATACCCAGGGTCTGAAGCACTTCTCCATCCGTGCTGAAGATACGCACCGTATGATCGTCAACATCCGCACAATAAATCCGATCCGCCGGATCAATCCAGATATTGTGCGGATTTGAGAGCACATCATCACCCCATGCACCGAGAAAGCGACCTTCCGAATCGTAAACCAGAATACCCGCAGGCTCTCGCAGGGTGACATAAACGCGATCCTGCGAGTCAACTGCCACATCGGGTACGACCCCACCCATCTCTTTCCCTTCAGGGCCTCGCCCCCACCCTTCGACCACGCGGTATTGATAAGTTGCCATTGTGTACTCCTTCCAGATATGCCCGACTACCTGTCCAGTTTAACCCAATCGGGCCAAACGCTGGCAAAAAATGCCCGCTGGATGCCTCGTACGCTCTCCCCGCCGTCAACAACGAGATTGGAGCCTACACTGAAGTTGCCTGCTTGCGAAGCGAGAAAGATGGCCATGCCTGCGATGTTTTCCTTCTCCCCAACCCGCTTGCCCGGAATGCTCTTCTTCATCGCGTCTGTGTGATCCCGGGCCACCTTATTCAAATCGCTGGGAAAATCACCAGGGGAGATGGTATTGACTTGAATCCCTTCCCAGGCCAAACTATCACCCAGGTGTCGGCCCAAATGGATCACACCTGCCTTGCTGGCTCCGTAGGCATAATTGTAAGCAGTGTTGAGTTTACCACAGCCGTCGATAGACGCGATATTGATCACATTGCACGGTGTTTCTGGCGAAGCCCCCACGCGCAGGAATGGCAGAAACGCCTGGGTCATAAAAAAGATGCTTTTGAGATTGAGATCCATCACCGCATCCCATGTTTCCTCCGTCACATCCTCGATCTCCCTGCGACCATCGCTGATTCCGGCGTTGTTGACCAAAATATCGAGCGACTGTTCTCGTTCGCCGTAGGCCTTAGCCAGCGCCTTGATTCCGGAGACTGAACTTACATCGGCTGCGATATACTCGCAGGAGCCGATTTGTGCAAGTTCCTCCTGTTTCTTTTTCAAGACCTCTTCTCTGCGCGCGACAATGTAAACCTTCGCCCCAAAATTGACAAAGCCTTCGG
>JAPPIE010000205.1:16354-24180 GCA_028874765.1 Gemmatimonadota bacterium | reverse complement strand
GACACGTCAAACCGCATGCCGATCTACCCGTGCTATTTTCACAAGGGGCAAAGGATATGGTCGCGCTGGCAGAACCCGCTCGACGCACCGCAAAACTGCTGGCAAAGTATATGACAAATTTCACCTATAACGAATATCCCGACGATACGCACAACACGATATGGTACACAGCCCTACCGTCTATTTTCGATTTTTTTGACGCACACGGCGGCGTCTCGCAATGATCACATCCCGAAGAGAAAAATATGACCGCTGATTTTACAGGCCTCGGCCGCCCCGTTATCGATTGCGACATTCACAATGCGTTTGCCTCCCTGGAAACCCTTGTCCCGTATCTGGAAGACCACTGGATCGCGTATATTCGCGAATCCCATTTTCGGGGTCCCGGCGCGAATGATTATCCGGGTGGCGCGCCCACATCTGCGCGGCAAGGCACTCGACCCGCAAATGGTCCCCCGGGTTCCAATCTGGAACTAACGCAAAAACAGGTACTCGACCCCTGGAATGTAGAAGTGGGGATTTTGACCTGTGGCTACTGGGTGCAAAGCGTACACAACGAAGACCTCGCAGCATCGCTTGCAACAGCGATCAACCAGTGGCAAATCGATCACTGGCTGGAGAAAGACGCGCGTCTCCGCGCCTCATTGGTCGTACCCAGCCAGAATCCCGTCCTCGCCGCGCGAGAAATTGAACGCTTTGGCGATCATCCCGGCTTCGTCCAAGTAATACTCCCTGTTCGCTCCTATTCTCTATATGGAAAAAGCGAATACAATCCGATGTACGCGGCAGCAGTAAAGCACGACCTGGCAATTGGCATTCATTTTGGCGGTGCTTCATCGCTTCCCCCCACACCCGTGGGCTGGCCTTCGACCTATATTGAAGAATGTGCCGATATGGCGCAGATTTTTCAGGCACAAATCCTGAGCCTGATCTCAGAAGGTGCGTTTGCGCGGTTTCCCGAATTGCGGGTGGTGTTAATCGAAAGTGGATTTGTCTGGATGCCCGCCTGGATGTGGCGCATGGACAAAGAGTGGAAAGGCCTGCGTCGAGACACCCCCTGGGTTGTGCGACCGCCATCTGACTACGTGCGAGAACACATCCGGATGACACTACAACCAATGGACGCGCCCATAAATTCCAAACACCTGTTGCAAATGATTGGACAACTGGACTCGGATGAACTACTCATGTTTTCGACCGATTATCCGCACTGGCATTTTGACGGGCCGGATGACGCCATTCCAAAAGGGCTATCCGATTCGCTACTGGAAAAAATTTTGAGAGAAAATGCACGAGCGTTTTACAAATTGTGAGGAGATACCGCTATGGCAATGACGCTTTTAGAAAAGCCAGAGATCAAAAAAAGAGAAAAGCTATCGGTAATCGATTGCGATATTCACAATGTAGATGGATACCAATCCCCCGCCACTGAGGTCTGGGTAGATTATATGCCCAGTGCCTGGAAGGATTATCATTTGAGCATTGCAGGGCGCAGACGATCCGGGTCCAATTGTCCGAGAGCCGTGCCCTTTGCAGCGCGAAACGATGCATTCCCCCCCGAAGGACCCCCTGGGTCACATCTGGGCTTTATGCAGGAACAATTGCTGGACACCTGGGAAATGGACTACGGCATATTGAACCCGCTATCGCCTGCTGGAGGACAGCAAAACCTGGAATACGGAGCGGCAATTGCACAGGCGGTAAATGAATGGCAAATAGCCGAATGGCTGGAAAAAGATGAGCGGTTGCGCGCATCCCTCACTGTCGCGTATGAAGACGCCGATCTCGCCGTCGCTGAAATTGAACGCCTGGGCGATCACCCGGGATTTGTACAACTGATGTTCATGGCCCGCACAATGGAGCCACTGGGCCGCCGTAAATACTGGAAAATTTACGAGGCAGCCGTTGACTACGACCTCCCCATTGGCATTCACTTTGGCGGCACGGGTATTGGCCCAATTACGGGCGCGGGCAAGGCGGCGCATTATATCCAGGATCACGGCGGAATGCCCATGGCATTTCAGGCGCAGGTAACGAGCTATGTGTACGAAGGCGTATTCGAACGATTTCCCGACTTAAAGATCGTTCTGATCGAAGGCGGCTTTGGGTGGGTGGCACCTCTGATGTGGCGGATGGATAACTGGTACCGAAAACTCAAGATGGAAGTGCCCTATTTAAAGCGCCTGCCCTCGGAATATATCAGGGATCATTTCTATCTGACCACACAGCCGGTAGAAGAGCCTTCAGACCCGGCGTATTTCGAGCAGATGCTGGCGCACATGGACATGGACGACAAACTGATGTTTGCAACCGATTATCCGCACTGGGATTTTGATTCGCCCGACCAGGCACTGAGCCATGTATCGGATCAAGACGTTAAAAAACAAATTATGGCAGAGAATGCCCGGGAACTCTACGACCTGGACTAAACGCGAGGTGTGTCATGTCGGAACAAACTCTAAAACAGCGGATTCGGAATGGTGAAATTGTAAACTCTATTGGCGTGCCAATGGATATTGAAAAGGGTGAACTAACAGATATTCTGGCACAACACGAATGTGACTATCTAAATGTAGATGCACAACACGGGCCTTTTAACGAAGCCCACCTGGTGGCTTTCTGCATCATGGCCCGGGAATTGAATTTACCCGTTCAGATTCGGATTAAGCACACCCTCCACGCCTATCTGATCGGCAATTATCTCGATTTGGGACCTTCGGGGATTATGGTACCTGAAGTCGAAAGCGAAGCAATTGTAGATGAAGCCGTAAACGCCTTTTATTATCCCCAGATGGGCAAGCGCAGTTGGGGCGGCATACATCGGGTGGGGCTGGACGAGCGGCCAGACCGGTTGGAATACGCTCCCTGGTGGAATGCGTACGGATGGCTGGCAATTCAGATTGAATCTGTCGAAGCTGTAATCAATGCCGCGCAGTTAGCCAAACCGGGGGTAGATGTGTTGAACTTCGGGCCAAACGACCTGATGTTTAGCATAGAGGCACACCCCCAATTTCCATATCGAACGGTGGAAGACTGCGTAAAACACGTACTCGACCAGGTAAAAGACACACCTGTAAAAGTAGGCATGAGTGCCGAGACCCCTGAGGAGCGAGACCGGTATGTGAAATGGGGGGTAACGATATTTCCAAAGCGGATTGGCATTTAGTCCATTAATTGTAAAAAAAGAAAGCGGCCTTTGTCGAGAGACATTGGCCGCTTTTTTTGTGTATTTGCCAACACCTATGCGTATTTCGCCTTGAGCGTCTGCCCCGTCGCTGCGCTTTTACAAGCGAGATCCAGGATGTGAATAGGGCGGCGAGACCATTCGGGTGTGATAATCAGGTCTTCACCCGTCGAGAGATGCGCGGCAATATTATCGTAGTATTTATCGTATTGGTGACCGAGATTCTTACCAGAGGAGACAACCTTTTCCCCATCTTTCATCTGCAAAATTTCGTACGTCCCACCATCAAAAATATAAGTACCGGCCGTACCGGTAATCTCGAGCCAGCCCTTGCGGGGCGCAGATGCCATACTCGACATCGTGAGATTGATCCATGTCCCGTTTTTGAAACGCACGATAGCCGTGGCCTCGTCTTCATTGGTATCCGCCTGCCAGGGGGTCTCATCAGCCCAGAAACCGGTGTGCGCGAACCCGGTGACCTCTACAATATCCGATTGCAGAATCTGAAGTGAATATTCGAGCAGATGAACACCCCAATCGTAGAGGATACCCCCAGAAATGCTCTTACTACTGCGCCACCAGTCGCCCGGTCGATTATATCCACCCATATGGGCTTCAATGCGATAGACCTCGCCAATAACCTTGCGCGAGTGAATTTGTTCAAGGGCATTCAGGATACACCCATCCCAATGGCGATTGTGATAAGTAGAAAGAAGCAGGTCTTGCTTTGCGGCTTCACGGATCATCGCATCGCATTCCTCAGTCGTGATCGCCAGCGGTTTTTCGCTGATGACATGGCGCCCTGCGCGCAGGCATTGCAATGCCAGTTCGGCATGCGTATTGTGTGGGGTGATGATCACGACGAGATTGACACCGGATTTGTCCAGCATATCAGACACAGATGTATAAGTCTCGATACCCGGAAATTCTTCCCGCGCGACTTTCAAGCGCTTTTCGTCGAGTTCTGCAACCGCAACAGGCGTCATACCCGCCTTTTTCATAAATGTGAGATGCTGACGGCCCATATTGAATGCGCCGCCGTAGCCAATAACACCCACCTTGATGTCTTCAGGCGTTTTGAAAGAGGACATAGAATTGTACTTTCCTTTTTGAGTTATGATTACTTCAACAAACCGGCATCTTTGAAAATCTGCTCGTGTTCGGCAGCGATTTTGTCAAGGGCTTCCTGCGCTGGCGTAACCCCGTCAATCGCTTCGCCCAAATAGCGCTGTGAAACCGCGAGCAACTCGTTATAGACAGGCGCATTCCAAAAATCCTGAAGATAATCGAGAGACTCTGCAAAAGCGCGGTTGTACGGAGATGCGTTTCGAAATTCTTCGCTATTGAGAATATCCGTATTGGCGGTAAATCCGGCATCTTTGGTAATCCATTCTTTTTGAATATCCGTTTGCAAGAACCACGCGATGAATTGCTTGGCCAGTTCTTGTTGCTCTGCGGATGTTTTGGTCGAAATACTGAACCCCTGCCCCCCCAGACTCACCACGCGCTTGTCGCCAGCTTTGGGCACCATAAAAAACCCCGCCTTGTCCCCCATCTGTTTCACAATACCGGGATAAAAGGCGAAATAATTCATGCTCATGGCCGTAGAACCATTGATAAAGGCTTCAAAAGTTTTGCCGTAGTCGAAATTTGTCGCGCCATTGGGACCGTATTGTAACAACTCTTTCAGATACGCAAGGGCTTCTGCCACTTCCGGTTTATTGACATACCCATCCACCGCAAACTCGCCAAACTCACCCCACGAGCCTCCAAAACCCCACATAAACATCTGAAAGCCCATCGTCATCGAATCATACCCTCGGCCAGTGAGCAAAGCACAGCCGTATTTTTTTTGATCTGGACGATGGAAAAATTCAGCCAGATCGCGGAATTCATCCCAATTGTCGGGAATCGTCAGATCCCGCCCGTATTTTTCTTTAAATGCCGCTTGCTCAGCAGGGTCTTCAAACCAGTCCTTGCGATAGACAAATCCGACGGCATCGGTCTCGCATGGGGCAGCATAAAATTTGCCACCACCGGGCGGATACTCACACAAATAACGCGCGGCGCGGGGATGAATTTTGTCTATATCAATTGCCGTGGGCAACCAGTCGGTCAAATCCACGTAAAGATCGCGCGTTGCGCCTCGTCCAATCCACTGACTATCGCCAATCACAATGTCAAAATCCGTTTTATTATTCCCAAAATTGAGAAAAACCTGATCCTGATAAGACGGCCAGGGAATCTGGTGGACATTAACGGCAATCCCCGTTTCCTGTTCGAATTTATTGCCCAATTCCTGAAGCCCATCCGCAGGATCCCACTGCGCCCACCATATTGTGATAGCGCGCTCCACAGGTGTCGGCGACTCAGCGGGCTTACAGCCCACAACGAGAAATATCAGACCAAATAGAATACATGTGTGCTTCATAGTACAATCTCCATGATTATGAGTTGTGTGTGATGATGGTTTGCGAACAGCGTGAACAAGACGATGTGATAGCGAAAAAATAGTACCTTGTCAAGCACTATATAAACACGCGGCAAGGGCGTGATAAAGACTTGCTTTTTTTTATGAGCGATTTATTATTCATAATTGAGTACAAGCATAATTCGCCCCACCAACCAGGGATAGTGAATCCCCGATTGATATGAGGTTATATAGTTATGATTGACGCCCTACTACCCCTTGGCCTGCTCATTGTCGTATGCAAAATTTTCGAGGGTCTGTTTAACCGTTTTGGCTTAAACTCAATCGTCGCCTATACAATCACGGGCACCTTGCTGGGCCCCATCACAAATATCATTGAGCCAACGCCAGAACTCCAGACGTTCTTGGGCATCGGCATCTTCGTCTTCTTCTTTTTGGTCGGCCTCGATGAAATCGACATCCCCAGTTTTGTGGCAACGATTCGCGGACGGTTCTTTGTCGCAGCCACCGTGTCGGTGCTCATCTCACTCATCGTCGCTTTGGTGTTCACATCAAACTTGTTCAACATCAGCTTTGCCCTCAACCTCAATTTCACAGAGGCCCTGGCACTGGCTGGCATTCTCTCGCTGTCTAGCCTAGGACTTGTGGCAAAGGTGTTCGCCGACAAAGGACATTTCAAACAACCCATCGGCCTCGAGATATTCACCACAGTCATCATCGCCGAATTGATCGCCCTCCTCGTGGTCGGGTTCTCCATCAGCGAAATTGGCGCACAGACATACGACCTGAGTTTTTATAGTGTGCTTCTTCTGTTGATACAAATGACGAGTTTTGCAGTGGTAGCCTGGTTCATCTCGGCGCGACTGCTGCCCCATGCGATTGTCTTTTTGCAGAAGGTCTTAAATGTACCCGAACTGTCGTTTGGGCTGCTGATCGGCGGCCTTTTCCTGATGGTAGTGGGTGCCGAATATCTCCACCTGCACGGCTCCATTGGCGCACTGCTTTTCGGCACGGCCCTGTCGAGTATGCCCCGTCAGGTCCACGAAGACGTCTTGCCCGGTTTGCGAAGCGCGGCAGAGGGCTTGTTTGTCCCGCTCTTTTTCGCTTCGGCTGGTCTGCATCTGGATCTGTCTTTTGCGACCCTGCCAATCGCAACCATCGTCGCATTGGTCGTGTTCCCTTCTCTGGGCAAATTCGTCGGCGCCGTTATCGGTACCTATATGGCACGTCTGGACAATCCCTTTGCCCAAGCTACGGGATTGATGGCAAAGGGCGTGGCAGAAATCGCCCTCCTCCTCGTCCTCTTCGAGAACGGCGTAATTGGCAAGGATGTCTTTTCGCTATTCGTGCTCATGATGTTCGGCTATATTGTACTGATGCCGCAAGCCATTGACCTGGCAATTACCAGAGCCAAAAAAACGCATCGCGCCAAGCTACCCACCGCCCTACCGCTTTCTTATGCCCGCCGCGCAATGCAGGATATTACCGTCAACCACGTCATGGACAGCACGCGCACATATCCCAATTCTACGCTCTCGGCAGAGGATTTTATTAATGATTGGCCCGTGCCAAATCAACGGGATTATCTCGTGGTTGATCGCGGCGAGGTTGTAGGGATCGTCTCGCTTCCCCGCCTGCAGGCAATGTCCTCGCGTTTGCGGGCAAACCTGAGCCTGGGCACTGTGTTGCGCACAGATTTGCCGCAGGCTCAGCCCGATGAGCCAATTGAAGATGTGCTCAAGCGCATGACGGATCATTCGTTGTCCGTAATCCCAATCACAGATGGAGACACAGGTGTATTTCTTGGCTCAGTCACGAGCGAAAATGTCCTTGAACTGGCTGTTCTGATGGAAGAAATCGCCGAAGAGTTGCAAAACAGAGGCGCAAATACCCCCGAAACACACAACCCAATCTAGTGGAGACACGCGATGAAAATAGGAGTGACACAAATTATCCTGGGCAAACTGACACTGGATGAAACATTACAATTATGCCGCGATGCGGGTTACGAAGCACTCGAACTGGTATTTTCACCAGAAGGCGATCCTAATGTAGATATGAGTGACGACGAGGTCCGCGGTGTCAAAACACGGTGTGACAACGCGGGCATTGAAATCAGCAGTGCGATTGCCAGATATGATAATCGGGGCAATTTCCTCAGCCGAGACCCGGCAGAGCGCGAAGCTGGCATGAAGAGCTTGCGCCGCGCCA
>JAPPIE010000205.1:0-16254 GCA_028874765.1 Gemmatimonadota bacterium | reverse complement strand
CTCAGCCGAGACCCGGCAGAGCGCGAAGCTGGCATGAAGAGCTTGCGCCGCGCCATTGACGTGGCGCATCTGGTCGAAACCGACGCGGTCTTACTCCATCCGGGCCAGCTCCCGGTTGATGGCACCTATGAAGACGCCTGGGATGATTTTCTGGTCTCAATGAAAGAAATCGCCCCTTATGCCGAGGAAAAGGGCGTTGCAGTTGGCATAGAGAATGTGTGGAATAAGTTCTTGCTCAACCCAAAAGAAGCGCGCGAGTTTGTCGATGCCGTGGGCAACGATTGGGTCGGCATTTATCTCGATACGGCCAATATGATGTTTTACGGCTATCCAGAGCACTGGATTCGCGGGCTTCAACACCGCATTAAACGGGTACATTTTAAGGACTTTGTTCGTCAGCAACGCACTTTCGTACCGCTGATGGATGGAGATACGGATTGGGCAGAAGTCATGAAAGGATTGCGGGATATTGGCTATGACCGATATGTCATCCACGAAGTAGGCGGCGATCGAGACGTGCAAATTGAGATGGCAAAGCGCATGAAACAAATTGTGGCAATGTGAGGACACGAATGGCAATGCGAAAAGTAGCGGCAATTGACGGCCAGGGCCGAATTTCGATCATCGAAGAACCCATTGCAGCCCCAAAGCCAGGCCAGGTTCAAATAGAAGTCGCGGCGAGCATGGTCAGCCCTGGCACAGAGTTGGGTGGGGTGAAAAGGCGGCGAGAAAACCCATCGGATGCCGCACCTCGCCCGTTTGGGTATTCCAATGCCGGCGTGGTCGTGGCGCAAGGCGCGGGATGTGAAGACATACCGCTTGGAACGCGCGTAGCCTGTATGGGAGGCGGATATGCCCAACACGCGACCCATGCCTGTGTACCGCGCAATATGGCAGTACCCATTCCCGATGGCGTCAGCGATGAAGACGCCTCGTCTATTCATCTGGTCGCAACCGCCTTAAATGCCGTGCGGCGCGGCGCATTTCAACTCAGTGAACACATTGCCGTGGCAGGCCTGGGACTTGTGGGGCAGTTTACCTGTCAATGGGCGCGCATTTCGGGATGTTATGTAATGGGCCTGGACCAATTGCCCATGCGTCTAAAACAAGCCGCGACCTGCGGCTTGCTGCGCGGGGTCAATATCACAGAGGAAGACCCGGTAGAAGTATCCCGTACTTTTGCACGCGGATATGGGATTGATGGTGGTGTAATTGCCTTTGGTGGCGATGGCACGCGGGCTTTTATCACGCTTAGCAAAATGATCAAAAAAGCACCCGACACGCACCTGATGGGGCGCATTGTCATTGTGGGCGGTGCCCGGATAGAACACGGCTTTGCATCCGCGCTGGGCAATCTGGATGTCCGCAGTGCCGCACGCACGGGACCGGGCTATCACGACGAGGAATGGGAACACGGTGCGGATTATCCCCCCGTTTTTATGCAGTGGACAACGAAGCGAAACCTGGAGGAATGCTTACGCTTCATGGATACCGGACACTTAAAAGTAGCCCCCCTCATCACACATCGGGTTGCATTAGATGACGCACCCGAAGCATGTGAGGAACTCATCCAGAATCCCAACGCTGCACTGGGTGTCGTGTTTTTACCCTAAAAGGAGTCATAATGCCAGCAAAACGCTATCGCGCCGGTGCTATTGGTCGGACCGGGCAGGGCAATTTTGGGCATGGCCTGCATGTGCCCTATCAAAAAATCGACTGCGTGGATATGATCGCCGTAGCCGATCCAGACGCAGCTGGACGAGAAAAGGCAATTGCAGATGCCGGAGCCCAGCGAGGGTATGCGGACTATCGCGACATGCTGGCAAAAGAGGACCTCGACATTGTCAGCGTGTGCCCCCGGTGGGTCGATTGTCACGAAGAAATGATCGTAGCGTGTATCGAAGCTGGGTGCCATGTCTATGCAGAAAAACCACTTGCAGGTGACCTCGCATCCGCAGACCGCATCGTGGCTGTCGCCGAACAGAACAACCGCAAAATTGCCGTAGCGCATCAGGGAGTTTACCTCAGACAAGTACATCAAGTGCGCGATTTAATACGGGAGAATCGAATAGGAAAACTCCTATCCATGCATGCGTATGGCAAACAAGACCATCGGGGAGGCGGCGAAGACATGCTGGTATTGGGAACACATCTCTTCAACATGATGCGCTTTTTGGGTGGCGATCCCCTGTGGATGACGGCGCGCGTAACCGTTGGTGCCCGCGAAATCGCACCCGAGGATGTGCGGGAAGCCACAGAGCCAATTGGCGCAATTGCGGGCGATGGCGTGGTCAGTCTGTTTTCTTTTTCCAATGGCGTGGATGGATCATTTGTCTCGCGGGCCAACCAGGCGGGAAACGGACAGGGCTATGGCCTGGTACTCGTCGGAGAATCTGGGAGAATAGCCATAAGCGGAGGCGCGGAAGCAATATCCATTTACGAAGATGGCCTGTGGTCCCCCTGGAGAGGTGGTCATACGTGGCGAGCGCTCGACCTTGCAGGTGATCACTTGCAGGAGACGGGAAATTATCGCGCCATTATCGACCTGATTGACGCCATAGAACGCGATCGCGCACCCATTTCCAGTGATCGAGATGCGCGTTGGGCACTGGAAATGATTCACGGGGCGTACGCATCTCAAATTTCTGGACAACGCGTTATTTTTCCAAACGCCGATCGTTCTCATCCGCTTGAGAAATGGGATTCTGGGCATTGATATAGTTGTGTTCAAGCCTGTAATTTGATATTATTTCTAAAACACTTTGTTCCTTGTGGAAAGGTCAGAAAATGAAACTAAACGTATTGAAAGAATTGCCCCGTTCTTTTCGGGCATCAGTATTGCTTGCAGGGTGGCCTGGTATGGGTAGCGTTGGCATTGGTGCCATTGACTACATCCGGCGCAAACTCAATGCCTTCGCATTCGCTGAAATAGACATGCAATCTCACTTCCCGCCCGAAACTATGATTGTAGAAGACGGGATCGCGACCTTTCCCAATCCACCTGCTCATATATTTTATGCAGTGGAAGAACACGATTTGATTATTTTTCAAAGCGAGGCGCAAATAGGCGGAGCACCCGGCGATGAATTGCTGGACAAAGTCCTGGATGTAGGGCAACGGGTAGGCATCGATACGGTCCTCACAGGCGCGGCCTATCTCACCCAGGCCAGCCACAAAGAAGACGCACAGGTGCTGGGGGTGGCGAACAACTCTGAATTTCGAGATTTGCTATCATCTCACGGAGTGGAGATATTGAAAGAAGGGATGGTTTCGGGACTTAATGGCCTGTTGCTGGGCTTTGCCAAAAAACGCGAACTCAATGCGGCCTGTTTTTTGGGAACGATGCCGCAATATGCTGCCCCCATTCCCAATCCCAAAGCTTCAAAAGAAATTGTGCTGACTTTGGCAGATTTGTTAAATTTTTCAGTCGATATGTCGGAAATTGACGATGCTGCCGAAAAGATGCAAGGCACAATGGAAGATATTGAGATGCAGATCCAAAAGACATTTTCCCACATGGACGATATTCCAGAAAACGAATTTCCAGGCGGAAAAATCGAAGAAGATAAAGTGCCGCAGTCCGTTATGAAACGCATTGAAAAGATGTTTAGCGAAGTGAAAAAAACAGACCAGTTTCACAAAAAAGCCAATGAACTCAAAGCCGAACTCGACCGTTGGAACCTCTATCCATTTTACGAAGATCGGTTTCTGAATCTTTTCAAATCTGGCCCAGGAGAAAGCAGATAAATGACTGACATTAAAATTGATCTTTACAGCGATACATCCACCGTGCCAACACAAGCGATGCGCGAGTTTATGTGTCGGGCAGAAGTGGGTGATGAGCAAAAGGGCGAAGACCCGTCGGTGAATGCCCTACAGGATATGGTCGCCGAGATGCTGGGCAAAGAGGCGGCCCTTTTTTTGCCATCGGGAACCATGTGCAACCAGATTTCTTATGCGGTTCACTGCCGTGCAGGAGATCTCATTTTAGTGGATCGCACCGCACACCCGCTCATATCAGAAGCCGGTGGCGCAGCGGTGCTCGCTCGCGCAACGCTGTATCCCATTGATGGAAAAAATGGCATGTTTACACCCGAGCAAATGGAAGAGGTTATGGTGCCGTCAACGCGATACAGACCGCCCTTCCGCCTCGTCTGTGCCGAACAAACCACAAATATGCCGGGGGGACGTATATGGCCCCTCGAACACATACGCGCAGTGTGCGATATCGCGCATGAAAAAGGTGCTCTAACGCACATGGATGGCGCACGGCTCCTGAATGCAACAGTTGCAACTGGCATTGCACCAAAAGCGTACGCCGAGTCTTTTGACACCCTGTGGATCGATCTGAGCAAGGGTCTGGGCGCGCCTGTAGGGGCTGTGCTGGCGGGACCTTCAGAGTTTATCCTCAATGCCTGGCAGTGGAAACAGCGTATCGGAGGCGCCATGCGACAGGCCGGCATCATTGCCGCTGCGGGTATTTACGCATTAGAACACAACGTCGAACGAATGGCAGAAGATCACGCCAATGCAAAACGCCTGGCAAAAGGCATTGCAAAAGCACCCGGAATTGGGATCGATGTCGAAGGTGTAGAAACCAATATGGTGCGCTTTGACGTAACTCAATTGGGCATTCCCGCGAGCGATTTTGGCGACCGATTGCTCGCCGAGTACGGCATACGCGTAAGCGTCATCGGCACTCACCTGATAAGATTGATCCCACACATCGGCATCTCCAAATCCGATGTTGACGAAGCCGCACAGGCGATCTGCCAGTTGGCTGAAAAAGTGGGCTGCAAGAATACGTGAAAATCAGACATCATAGCAATCTTTGGAGGAAGTATGACCAAGACATGGCAAGTACAGGACGCCAGGGCGCGATTCAGCGAGCTACTCAAGACAAGCCTTGCAGAGGGACCACAGATTGTGACCAGGCGAGGCGTAGAGACAGCGGTGCTCGTCCCCATTGACCAATGGCGGCGATTGGAAAAAATGGACAGCCCAAAACTCAAGGAACTGCTGCTCGCATCGGAAGCACGCACGGATGCACTAACACCACCGCGTGAGACGCATCATCATCGGGCACCATCGGTCCTTGGATAGGCTTGTGTATCTTCTCGACACCAACGTTGTTTCAGAGTTGCGTCGCCCCAAGCCCCACAAGGGTGTGCTGAATTGGATTGCAGATATACCCGCCGATGAGCTTTTTATGTCCGCAGTGACGGTCGGAGAAATCCAGGCGGGTATTGAGATCACACGCGAACAAGATGCCGACAAGGCAGAAGAATTAGAAACTTGGCTCGGCAAGATACTCACTTCCTATAACGTGTTGCCTATGGATGCGGCTGCTTTCAGAGAATGGGCACGCCTCAAGCATCGACAATCAGACACCCTGATAGAGGATGCCATGATCGCGGCGACTGCCTTGATGCACAAGCTGACGATTGTGACCAGAAACGTGAACGATTTTGCCCAACTTGGAGTGAAGATCGTGAATCCTTTTGAACGAGAAAGGGCACAAAACCGCTCCGAAGACTTGCCCCATTAAGGCAGTTGTAGCATTGAAGAGCTACTTCGATGAAACTACTATCCCATAGGAGGAGATTATGATTTGGATTTTAGGAATAATAGCGGGTATAGCTGTAGGGGCGGTATTGCTTGCCGAGGAGATTAAGGGCCGTAAATTCTCTGTACTTGGGGAACGTAGGACAGGAAAGACGAAATTGTTCGAATTTCTAACCACCGGTACTCTTTCAAAGGAGTATATGCAGACTCTGTATCCAAAAGAGACCATCGAGAACGATTTAAAGCTCAGAGATTTAGAGCTAAAAATCGCGGAATCCGTAGATGTGCCCGGCTCCACAGATTTTCGCGGAGATTGGAAGGATATTACCCAAAAAGCTGATGTTATACTGTATCTTCTAAGAGTAGATAAGTTGATGGAAGGAGATAAATCTACTGAAAGACGTGTGGAGAGTGACATGGGGCAAATTGATAGATGGCTGAAGGATACAGATCAAAAAGTTCCTTTGTTTATCGTTGGAACACACTGCGATCTCACAAAGCCCGACCTCACCAAATTGCCAAAAGACAAAAAAGGAGATTATGAAGATCATGTGCGCCAGATGCCTATCTTGAAAAAAATTAGACAACTCAGTGGAGGTGGCAACCGTGTAAAGTTCGCTTTCGGCAGCTTGAAATCGACAGACACTGCAGAAGAACTGGTATTTAATATAATCTATCAATATATCCAACATATCAAGAGGGAGAAAGGAACGTCATAATGAGTGATCTACCTCTATCGTTTCGCGCCCAAAGTCGGGACAACCAGTCTCCTGATCCTGTGGAGATTAATGATAAATCTCTCACAGAAGAGGATTTGATAAAAAAAATCTCAAATGTCTCTAAAGAAGGCACTAAGGTCTTCTCGGAAGGTGTGCATACTGCGTTTTTGCACGGCGATGAATTTATTTTACAAACGCCATCCGAGCAGTTAGATGAGGCTGGAAGGATAGCACCGATTCTTTGCTATGGTCCTGTACCGGATGTCCCACAGGAATCTTGGCCTAGCGATGTCATAAAGGCTGTGGTTGGCTTTGCCGGGCGTATTGGTAGAACAATTTCAGGCGACTGCCAAGAGAAAGCCCGTCATGGCGTTAAGGCCGTAATAAAAAAAAAACAGAGAAACAGAAGGCGTCGAAAGATTCTATATTGGATGCCGTTGTTCCTATGTCTCTTGGCAGTCGTTTTATGGATCATTTTCAAAAAGTAAATCAATCTGGAGAAGAAACCGTGCAAAATAAAGATAGCGAATGGCCAGAAGAACCTCATCGCCGCAAAACGGTGCTTGTGCTGAACCAGCAAGATATCGAAGCCTTAGATTATGAGGAAGGAGGAGTTGATGTTCTATGTAACGAAGAGATTCATATCCTCTCGCCTTCTTCGCAGCATTCCAACCCAGTCGTCCAAGGACTGTTAAACCGTGGGATTGCGCGGTCGGGAACTGTGCTGATTCAAAGCCCTTTCGATATGGATAAATATGAAAATTCGAAGCAAGCGGTGGAACGTTTTGCTCTGGATAAGTGCCTATACTTGTCTGAACTGTGTAGCCACTTAGGTGCCCGAGAGGTTAGGATAGAGCATATTGAAATCAAAAATACCGAAGGTAGTACAACCTTCTCTGTTACAGGCAACGTACTTGGGATAGTTGGTGGAGATACAAGAGTAGAAAATCAAGAGTTGGATTCGTTCCTAAGTCGTCTGACCATGAAAGACAAATTTAAGGGAGGCGCACCAGATGTGTCGGCGGCGAGAGAACTCCTGAACCGGACAGGATTGATTAATGACGCCAACATGCGCTCGCTTCTCGACATGCGTCAAAATGCTAGCAACCTACTCGAGAGTCGAAAACTCCACTTTGACATGACGAGTGAAACACGAAGCAATCTTAATGTGTTAGCCAATTTCAACGTACCCTTTCTGTCGCTGGAAGCCGGTTATGACCGCCATATCCGGGAACAAACTGAGTTTACACTTACTATCAGGGTAGATTTCTGAAATGAGTTCCATACTAGAAGAACTTGAAATGTTACTTGCCAGACAGAGCAAAGCCAATGGCACTTGTCGCTTTGGCGAAAACACTTAAAGCTGACAGTCGCGCCTCAGCTTTCTATTGAGGAGATGACAACATGCCAGAACTATCTATTTCCACCTGGAGCTTGCACCGCGCTTTGGGAAAGGCGTGGTACGATCGCACACCCGATGGATTTGTGAACCGAAATGGCCATGGGGGACGCATACAGCTACTCAATGTTCCTCGCGAAATAGCATCGCATGGCATTGGGCATTTGGAAATCTGCCATTTTCACTTCCCCACAACAGATGATGCATTTATAGCAGACCTGCGCTCAGAACTGGACAGACACGGCGTATCGCTTTACAGCATCTTGATCGACGCGTGGGATATAACGCACCCCGATACAGCACAGAGAGAAAAGGACCTGGCGCAAATTCGAAGATGGATCGACGTCGCATCCACCTGTGGCGCAGCGAATGTGCGCGTAATCGCTGGCGAAGCAGATCCAGATCCGGAATCCATAGCACTCAGCGCGCAAAATCTCCTGCAATTGTCGGACTATGCGCGCGATTGTGGCATACGTGTCATGACCGAGAATTTCAAATGGCTGACCCAACGCGCCGACCCTCTATTGGATATTTTGGACAAATGCGAGGGAAAAATCGGACTGTGTACTGATTTAGGCAACTTCAAAGGGGAACACAAGCTGGGCGACCTCACAAAAGTTTTGCCATTCGCAGATACGATTCACACCAAAGCGGATTACGAAGATGGGATCATGTTGCGAGACCAATTCCTCACCTGTCTGGACTTGACGCGCAAAGCCAATTTCTCGGGATATTACACATTGATCTTCCAGGACCCCGGTGAAGAATGGACATATCTCAACGCGCTCAAGCGCGAAGTACTGCCATATTTATAGAGGATTATGTAATGCAACCCGTTCGCGCTGGCTTATTTGGCTTGACACATCCCCATTCAGAAGCCCATTTCAAGACCTTGCAGGCTTCTACCCTGGTAGATGAGATCATTCTGTACGACGCCGACCCCTCGGCTCTGAACAGCTTTAATTCAACAGATAAAGTCGCAGGTACTTATTCCGATCTCAGTGTACTTTTAGGCTCTGAAAATATAGTCTTTGGTGTGGCCTGTGCCCAAAACGACCAGAATCCAGACCTTTGTCTCCGCTTGTTCGAGCAGGGCATTCACGTCATCAGTGAAAAACCCATCGGTGCTTCGGTTGCCACTGTTTCTCGGGTCGTGGATGGCGCCGCAAAAGCGGGCGTACAACTGGGCGTTATGTATCAGAATCGCTATCACCCCACCGCTTGTGAAGCGCGAAGACTTATGCAAGGTGGTGCAATAGGCCGCGTGACATCTTGTGAGTCTCGGATGGTCACATCACAGGTAAAATTTCGCAATCCCAAACACTGGCTATTTGATCGGTCGATCTCCGGCGGCGGTATCTTATCTTGGTTGGGATGTCATTATATCGATCTGCTGTGCTATGTAATGGACGCAGACATCACCTCCGTTTCTGCCGTTGTCGATACACTCAGCGGCGAAGACATCGATGTTGAAGATGTGGCGTCTCTATCCTTTCGGTTTTCCAATGGTGCGCTGGGCAGCATGCAGGCCGGTTATCAACTATCAATAAGTGGCGCGGGTTATATGGGGCCGAATTACGATACGTATATGGGATTTCGCGGTCACGAGGGCCGCGTGTTCTGGACGCCCTCGGGCGGTCCCTCAGAATTGTATCTCGAAAGCGTTGCAGAAGGCTGGCACACGGCATCTCAGCGAACCTTTGATTACACGCTACCCGAAGTCGATGCTTATGGCGGGGCTTATGGAATCGCTTTTTTAGATGACTTTATTCGATCTACTGCCGGTAAAGGTACGGCCCCAACCTCTGGAGAAGACGCCTTAAAAGTCGCCAGGATCATTGAAGCGGCATACAGGTCAAATGACACCGGTCAACGCATTGAATTGAGTGAGATGTGAGGGCACCTCCTCCGAACATCCTCTTCCTCCTGACCGACAACCAGCGCAATGACCTGCTCGGCTGCGCTGGCAATCCAATCATCAAAACCCCAAACATAGATCGGCTTGCCGCAAGCGGTGTGCGGTTCGAAAACGCATTCTGCACAAGTCCAATCTGCGCCGCAAGCCGGGCCAGCTATCTCACGGGCACCTATGAAAAACGCCACCGATTCACCTTCCTCACACCACCCCTTCAAAGCGCATACACCGACATCTCCTACCCTGCTACTCTTAAAATGGCGGGTTATCGCACAGGGCTAATCGGCAAATTCGGCATTGCCACCAACGGAATCGCCCCTTCTCTGCAGGACGAGGATACAGTGGAAAAGATGTTTGACGTATTCGAAAACTACGAACACTGGACTGAAGAAGGGTATGAAATCAGACAGCCCGATGGCAGTGTGCGCCACCTGACCGACATTACAGGGGACAAAACGATCGACTTCCTACGCACACATCAATCAGATTATCCCGGCCAGCCATTTTGTCTCTCCATCAGTTTCAACGCGCCGCACGCGCAGGACAATGATCCGCGCTACTACATTTGGCCCGCTACAGAAAATCCCCTCTACACAGAGACGCAAATACCAGAGCCATTCAACGCCCATCCCGACTTTTTCCGACAGTTGCCAAAATTTCTTCTCGAAACGGAAAGTCGCGCACGATGGCAAAAGCGCTATTCGACATCTGAGGACTATCAGAGAAACATGCGAGGGCTGTACCGAATGGTGAGCGGTGTGGATCGGAACATCGGCAGGATTCTCGAGGCGATGGATCAACTGTCATTATCCGACAACACAGTCGTAATCTTCGCATCTGACCATGGGATGTACTATGGAGATCGCGGACTCAGCGACTGCTGGCAGTTGAACGAACAGTCGATCCGCATTCCCCTTATTGTCTTCGATCCAAGAGATGCCGAGGACAACCGGAGTCTCATCCGCGAAGAATTAGCACTAAACATCGATATCGCACCAACCATCCTCGAACTGGCGAATCTGGACGCCTCGGACAAAATGCAGGGCAAATCTCTTGTTCCATTGTTGCGCGACGAGAAAGTTGACTGGCGAAAAGCGTTCTTCTGCGAACACCGGTTCCATCGTGCCGACATCCCCAAGAGCGAAGGCATACGCACAAAACGCTGGAAATACATTCGCTACTACGAACAACAGCCCGTCTATGAGGAACTCTACGACCTCCGCAAGGACCCCCACGAATCCTTTAATCTCGCGAGAGATCCCAGACCCTCAGATCAACTCAACCGACTGAGACGACGATGCGACAAAATGTGCGCTGAATGCGCTTAGCACCTATCTTACACCACATAAGTGATCAATGGCTGATCTGTGAGTCCTGCTATGAGATTATCTACCGTGCGCTGAGCCATTGCTATGCGCGTCTGGCGTGTGGCACTGCCCAGGTGGGGAACTATAACCACATTATCCAGAGACAGGAGGGGATGATCGCGAGGAAGGGGTTCTGGCTCGGTCACATCGAGCGCGGCAACCGCGATCCAATTATTCTCAAGCGCTTCTACGAGTGCATCGTGATCGATAACACCTCCGCGTGCCAGATTGACCAGTATGGCGGTTCTCTTCATTCGCCTGAGTTGATCTCGACCAATCATATTTCGCGTTTCCTCAGTCAGAGGCACATTCAAAGTGACAAAATCCGATTGTTCGAGCAAATCGTTGAGAGAGACATAAGTCGCACCCAACTCGACCTCGGCTTTAGGATCTGGCTTTCGGTTGTGATAGAGCACATCCATGTCAAATCCCCGGGACCGCCGCGCGACCTCCTTGCCGATATTCCCCATGCCAACAATACCCAATGTTGTACCGTGAATTTCATGTCCAATCAAAATGCGTGGATCGTAGTGCGTAAAAGCCGCACTGCGGGCAAAGCGATCCCCAATAACGATATTGCGGGCGGCGGCCATAAGCATTGCAAAAGTCATATCGGCTGTCGCGCCATCGAGCATATTGGGTGTATTGCCCACTGGAATTCCGCGCTGTTTGGCTGCTGATAGGTCAATGTGATCTACGCCAACACCAAAATTACTGATAATTTTCAAATGGGGCATGCGATCCATAAAATCACCGCCGATAATCGGGTGTCCATAAGTGAGCAGCCCTTGTGCAGACGCAAATTTATCATCTGAAACATCGCCGTGTGCCAATATGTGAAGTTCACAGCGGTTATTCATCATCTCTGGGATTTCATCGGGAAGATCGACATCGACGAGAACTCGATATTGCATACGCGCTCCTTTCGCAGGTATCATTTTACGGGATACTTCAAAATAGCACGCGATGAAAGATTTGACAACAAGCGTTTAAGTATTGCAGAGGACACGCGAATTGCGTAAATTGAACAGTGATCGTGCGTTGTAAAAGAACCAAATAAACACTGGAGGAGGGATATGAACGGATCAAATTTTGGCGTCGTGGTCAAAGAATGGCGGTTTAAGATATTGAGAAACTGCGTTCTAATTATGACGGCGTTCATGGCATTTGGACAGGCAGGCGCGGGACTGATACCAGAAACTCCCAAGCCTGAAGGTGGCGAGATCGTCGGCTCCTGGGTAGCCGAGAAGGTCGGGCTGAACGCTTATGTTCCAGCTGCGCTCGTGGAAGCTGTAAAGCCTCTTACAGTTGAAGGCGAAATCAACGGCACAATAACTTTTGGTTCAGATGGTAGCGTGCAATCTGACTACAGGACAGAGACCAATATCTCTGCGGTATTATTGGTTCCGCTTACGGTCGCTGTACTCGATACGAGCCAATACACAGGCAATTACACGGTCACGTCTGATACCCATGCACTCACCATAACGCGCGAAAATGAAGATCCACTTAATTATACGTACACAGCGACGGTGGATTCACTGCAGATCATACGCCCACTTCTTTTAGATGAATTATTGGCGTCATTATCTGAAGGTGTGAGACCTCTCGCACAAAATGTGCTTTCTCAGTTCGTTTCGCCAGATGATCCAATCAGGATCGTAATTACTTTTGCGAAAGCAACAGATACGGGAACACCACCGCCACCACCGCCACCACCGCCGCCACCACCACCGCCACCACCGACTACGCTAACTGGTGATTTTGACGGAAACGGCGCGGTTGAATTTCAAGACTTTCTCCTCTTTGTCGCGCAATTTGGCAAGTCTTCATCTGATGACGGTTTTAATGCCAGTATGGATCTGGATGGAAACGGCACAGTTGAATTTCAAGACTTTCTCCTCTTTGTCGCCGCGTTTGGCAGCAAGAGCGGTTAGTGACCAAGGCCACAAATAGAAAGCCTTCTATGACCAAATTTATGGCGAGTGTTTACTTGATACTCAAATTGATTTGTCAGCGAATCGAGATCGACCCCGACCTTGTTCTTGTGATGTGGTGCAATCGCCCGGCCATTGAAATTTACGAGCCGGGCCTTTCTATACGCCAAAGTCTGCGCTTATATCGCACAAACAATATTTTGCCACATACCTCTACTGAATATCCCATAATCGATCCCGTTGTTTGGGATACAACTGCGACAACTCGACTGAATTTGCCAAAGTCATCCGTTCAATGGCCCTATACCGGACGTCCCTTGTATCTATAGAGGAAAATTGATCGCGGCAAGGATGCCGCTCCAACAGGTGTATCGTAGGAGGGAAATCCTTTGAACTGGTCTAACGACCAGTTGTACATCGCCTCCCGACTCTGCTGAGTGGGCATATCTAAAGCGTTGCGCGATTTTTAGGTACTGTCAGGAAAGTATATGATACTGCGACTGGGAATAATCGTTGTTATGCTTTTGGGTGCAGAGAATTCCAATGCCCAAGAGATGTTTGAAAGCAGTGAATCGATGGTCGTGGTTTCGGATGATTCGATGGTTGTAATTCTCGACCCCACATTGAAAAGTGTTGTCGATTCTCTGGAAGCTGGCAATCCCGGTGCTGCTGCTGTCGCGTTGCGCGATATTTTAGAAAAAAATCCTGTACACACACAAGCATTGCGCCTTCTCATATCGTCTTATTTGCGAATGAAAGATTTTGATCGCGCAATTGACGCCTGTCAGCTATTGACCGTCCAGGACTCGACTGACGCAAGCGCTCTGGTCACGCTTGGATATTTATATCAGCGAATAGGCGATATAATTCTATCAGAGCAATATTATCAGCATGGGCTTGCCCTGAATCCCGATGTCATCGCAGCCTATCAGGGTTTGGGCTGGATTTATCTGAAAAAGGGACAATTAGAGCGGGCACTCGACATGGCCAGTGAGACCGCAGAACGCAGGCCTCATTACGCGCTCAATTACATTTTAATGGGGCGCGCGCTGACAGCTCAGGGTTTTTTTGAAGATGCCGCAATCGCCTATAACCGCGCCTTTGCTCTACAAAACGATCTGCGCGAGCAATACGGTATTTTGCTTCAGGAATTGGGATTAAGGCATCAATTGAAGCGTTAGGGGGCTGGTTGTGGCAGAAAAACCCAAACGTATCCGCGTTGATCGCGCAGCGGGATGGCTCGAAATGGATTGGGCAGACGATGGGGTTTTGCGCGTGAGATTATCCGATGTGCGAAAAGCCTGCCCGTGTGCATTGTGTGGGGACCTGCGGGCAAAGCAAGACGAGCAATTGCAGATGATTACTGCGGATCAAACGCCATCGGCAGATCTGTCGGATGTCATTCCAGTCGGAAATTATGCCATCCAAATTCGGTGGACAGATGGACACGATACGGGAATTTATACCTATTCTTATCTCAAAAAATTAGCACTGGCGTCGTAGTGCTGTGAGGAGATTATTATGAGGGTTTTTGCTGGTGTCGGACTTTTAGTTTTAATTTTTTTTACAACAAGTGCCCAGGCCGGTTTTAAGCTCTACAATCTGGCTACTAAGGTTGGTTTAGACGTTGTACAGGCAAACGACACGCGGCATTTCTTTGTACTTCAAGCAGATATTGCAACTGTATTTTCGCCCAATCTTCGCCTCGAGGTAGGAGCTGAGACAGGAAGCGGATCCGACCTCGACGGCACAGAGATTCAGGCGAGAGGCGGTGGGGCTTTTCTAAAGTACTTGTGGCCGCATAAATCGGGAACCGCATATGCGTATATGGGCGGTGGATTGGGAGTGAACCGGGTGCGGCGCGAAAGGCTGATCATCAACGAATTTCAAAATGAATATCAGGTCGCGCTTCACTTTATTATGGTCGGCATGGAAAAACAATTATTGGACCGCAGAATGGAGATTTTATTTGAGGTTCGCTGGGTCATCGGCGAGGAAGAAGACGCAAGTGCCCTGCGCACAGCCGTGGGGATTGGCTTTAACATCGGCAAACCGTGACGCCGTTTTCAGTGCAGAACTGTAACGCTTTACAAAATAAAAACCGACCTCATTATCAGGTCGGTTTTTATTTTGTAAATCAAACCCTTTTACGTCTCGCGCATTTCATCCCTCAACCCTCGCATTGGCAAAGAGATTGCTGACGGATTCATCGTTGTTGATGCGGCGGATGGATTCGGCGAGAATGGGAGCGACTGACAGGATTTTGATCTTGCCATTTTGGGCGCGTTTGGGCACGGGAATAGAATTGGAAACAACAAGCTCTGTAAGAATGGAATTCTCCACGCGCTCAACGGCGGGATCTGCCAGCACCGGGTGGACGATGGTAGCGCATATATCGCGCGCGCCTTTGTCTTTGAGTGCAGAGGCGGCTTCGATTAGGGAACTACCCGTAGAGATAATATCGTCAACAATGACGATATTTTTGTCTTTTACTTCGCCAATGACGTTCAGAACCTCGGTTTTTTGACCACTCCAGCGGCGTTTATCTACAATAGCCAACGGCGCACCGAGCAATTCGGCATAAGCGCGCGCCATTTTTATCCCGCCGACATCGGGTGCCATAACAACGAGATCTTTGAAATTTTTTAGCCTGAAGTATTCGCCTAAAATGTTAATGGAGTAGAGGTGGTCAACAGGTATGTCAAAAAAACCCTGGATCTGATTGGCGTGCAGGTCCAGAGTTAAAACCCGCCGCGCTCCAGCGGTATAAATCATATTGGCGACCAGTTTAGCCGTGATAGGCACGCGGGGACGGTCTTTGCGATCCTGCCGTGCATAGCCATAATAGGGCACAACCGCTGTGATGCGTCGCGCAGAGGCGCGTCGCGCAGCATCAATCAAGATGAGAAGTTCCATCAAGGCGTCATTGGGCGAGATGCCTTCTTCTTCATTTGCACAAAGAGGTTGAACAATAAAAACATCACAGCCGCGCACATTTTCATCAATTTGCACATGTGTTTCACCACCGGAAAAACGAGTCACAGTGGCTTCGGCAAGCCGAGTGTCGAGAATATTGCAAATATCTTCCGCCAATGGCCGATTGGTATTGCCCGAAAAAACTTTGAGATCATAACCCACGTTTTCTCCCTCCTGTCGTCGAGTACTCTGATAGGTCTGAATCAACCGCATTTTTACACCATTTCCCATGTGAGCAATATAGTGCTGAGAAGATTGCGAATCAACCCGGATTTCAGGGTGTAATATTGCGCCTGATCAAAATGATCTGAATTTTGGAATCTGAACGAAGCGGTTCGGTTAAACAGGTCTCTTTAAATCCGATTTTTTGATAAAA
>JAPPIE010000232.1 GCA_028874765.1 Gemmatimonadota bacterium | reverse complement strand
GTTGGATTGCCGTGGAGGCTGGTATTGCAGGGGGAGCGGATGTGATTCTGATTCCCGAAGTCCCGTTTGATCTGGATGACGTGTGCAATACCATCAGAAAACGCCATGCTCGTGGGAAGACATTCAGTATTGTGGTGGCTGCTGAAGGTGCCAAGCTCGACGATGATAGTGTGGTTTTGCAATCTCAGGAAAAAGATGCATTTGGGCATGTTCGTCTGGGTGGTATTGGCAATTTGCTGAGTGATGAAATTGAACGGCGCACTGGATACGAAAGTCGTGCAACCGTGCTGGGTCATATTCAACGCGGAGGTAGCCCCTCTGCTTATGATCGGGTGCTGGGGACGCGATTTGGAATTGCGGCTATTGATCTGGTACACGAAGACAATTTTGGTAAAATGGTGGCGCTGCGCGGACAAAATATTATTGCAATTGATTTGAAAGAAGCCGTGTCGAAATTGCGCACCGTTGATATGGGCCTTTACGATATTGCCAAAGTATTTTTTGGATAACGAGTATGGAGGAAATTATGGTAGGAATGAGAGTAGGAATCAATGGATTTGGGCGGATTGGACGGTTGGTATTTCGCGCGGCTATGGCGCGTGGTCTCAATGTGGTGGCTGTAAACGATTTGACCGATGCTGCGAGTCTGGCGCATTTACTCAAATACGATTCGACCCACGGGCGGTATCCCGGGTGCGTTAATCATCGGGAAAACGGCGTGCAAGTTGAGAAGTCATCGGTTGACGCGCTTGTGGTAGATGGCAAAAGGGTAGCTGTTTTGTCCGAACGCGATCCCGCACAATTGCCCTGGAGGTCATTGGGTGTGGATGTGGTGGTTGAATCGACGGGTTTTTTTACCGATAAAGAGTCCGCGAGTGCCCATTTGGGAGAAAAAGGTGCGAAAAAGGTGATTATTTCTGCGCCCGCCAAAGGAGATTTGCCCACTGTGGTGATGGGGATTAACGATGATATCTTGCAAGAGGATGATACGATTATTTCCAATGCATCGTGTACGACCAACTGTCTGGCGCCTATGGTGAGTGTGTTGCACGACGCATTTGGCGTTGTACACGGGCTTATGACCACTATCCATTCTTATACGGGTGATCAGAGTCTTATCGATGCGCCCCATTCGGATATGCGCCGGGCGCGGTCTGCTGCCCTGTCGATGATTCCAACGACAACGGGTGCGGCGAGTGCAGTGGGTCTGGTTATTCCCGAACTCAATGGGAAACTCGATGGTATGGCCGTGCGTGTGCCCACGCCAGATGGTTCATTTACCGATTTTGTCGCGGTGCTGAAAAAAGAGGTGACGGCAGAAGAGGTGAACAATGCCTTTAAGTGTGCAGCGCATGGGCGTTTGAAAGGGATTCTGGAATATACCGATGATCCCATTGTTTCTGCCGATATCCTGGGGAATGCCCATTCTTGTATTTTCGATTCGATGATTACTACAGTGATGGCTGGCAATATGGTGAAGGTGTGTGGATGGTACGACAATGAGTGGGGGTATTCCAATCGGTGCGTAGATTTGATCGCGAAGTTGGCAGGGGTATAAAATAATAGCGGATTTTGGCTTTTTGAGAGGCGATGGCGTGGCGAAGTTGTCGATTACAGACCTGGATTTGAAGGATAAACGCGTTCTGGTGCGCGTTGATTTTAATGTACCCATTGAAAATGGGCAGGTCGCAGATGATACGCGCTTGCGAGCTTCTTTGCCTACGATCCAATACATTTTGGATGTGGGGGGGCAGCCCGTGTTGATGTCTCATTTGGGGCGCCCTGATGGCGAGGTAGTGCCCGGGTTATCGCTTGCGCCAGTGGCCGAAGCCCTTCAACTACTGCTGGGACGCGAAGTGCTTCTATCGCCAGACTGCGTGGGGGAAGCAACAACCTCATTGGTGAAACGCGCGCCCGAAGGTTCGGCTGTACTGCTCGAAAATTTGCGATTTCATGCTGACGAAGAAGCCAATGCACCGGGTTTTGCCACACAATTATCAGAATTGGGTGATGTGTATGTCAACGATGCCTTTGGCAGTGCCCATCGCGCGCATGCCTCTACTGAGGGCGTTACCCATTATTTTGTTGACTGTGCTACGGGTTTGTTGATGCAGAAAGAATTGGAATATCTGGGTACGGCATTGGCCGATCCAGGACGGCCTTATGTTGCTATTATGGGCGGGGCAAAAATTTCCGGTAAAATTGATGTGATTGAAAATTTGTTTTCAAAAGTGGATACCCTGCTCATTGGCGGTGGTATGGCGTTTACGTTTTTTAAGGCGATGGGTCTGGAAATTGGGAAGTCGTTGTTGGAGGAAGACCGCGTTGAGGTCGCTGCCCATTTGCTCAAGCGCGCAGAGGCTGAAGGTGTAGATCTGATATTGCCAACCGATACGGTTGTGGCAGCAGAGATGACGGAAGGAATACCTGCTCAGATTGTGCCGCGAGATCAAATTCCAGCGGATTTGGAGGGATTTGACATTGGGACTGAGACGCGAAAGCGATTTTCCAGTGTGGTTTTAAGTGCTAAAACCGTGGTGTGGAATGGTCCTCTGGGTGTGTGTGAGATTTTCTCTTTTTCAAAGGGGTCGCGTGCGGTTGCCAAAGCACTGGTTACGGCGACTGAGCGCGGTGCAACGACGATTGTTGGTGGGGGGGAAA
>JAPPIE010000330.1:22470-24256 GCA_028874765.1 Gemmatimonadota bacterium | reverse complement strand
TGAAATGTCACCATTGCAATCTGGCCGTCCTCTTTCAATCTATCAAATCTTGGTCTTACCTTTTCCCGGCCTTCCCCTTCAATCTCATCCAAAGACTTGCCCTCAATAATCGCCACGGCGCGATTGACAGTGTTCCAAGTTTTACCCGTGCCCGGCGGACCATAGAGAATTTGGTTCAAAGGATATAAATGTTCCATAGCATCTATTTCTGGTGGCGGGTCATCTATATCAGGTTCAGGTCCGTTTTCTAACTCAGAATCTTGCCAGATCTTACTAAGAGGAGGGGCGTAAAAGTCCAGGTCCTTGGTGTCATGTTCTTTTTCTTGTTCACGCCGTATATCGAGAAGTTCTCGGTCTATTTCTAATGCTGACAGTCTCCCAACCTCTGCATTGGCTTTACCTGTGAATTCCCGGACGATATCCCTTCGCTTTGTTCCAGAGAATATGTGTTCAAAGTCGTCTGGAAAAAGTAAAAACACAATCATATTGCGGAATTGCCGCCGATCACATTCTGGAATCTGTTCGAGCCACTTGCCAAATTTCCAGCCATCATAGAGAAGCTCGCGACGTTCCGATTCAGCGAGACTCTTGAAGGCAATCATTATGCGAATAAAAAAGGCCAACTCGTCCGGGATGTTCGTGTTGAAACCTGTTCCGGCATTGCCTGCTCCGCCGAGAACATCTTCCGCCAACCAATCAGAATTTTCAGGAAAGGATTTACCTGACCATTCCCAAACAAGCCTAATATTCCCAAGTTTTCTCAGTTTAGTAATATTGTCCGGACATAAGTATATGACCCACAACATCTCCGCAGCCAGTTGCTTGACCTCAGGTTCCGTCGCTTCAAGTTGCTTTTCCAGTTTAACGAAGAAGCTATCTTTGCCCTCGTCAGGCTGATCAATAAAGTGCTGCTTCAAATCTTGAAGATACAGCAATGTCCACACTGGTTCCTGTGCAAATACTGCCCCATCTGACAGCAAAGCAACCTCTTTCCAATGTTGGCTGGCCTCCAGCATCCGTTCGAGACTCCCGCAAGCATGATAACGACTCATTTAATACCTCATTGTGATATAGTGGTAGATCAGAAGAAGCGATAGACTGGATCGCGGCTAAAACCGTGCCGCAATGACAATCAAAACTACTGGATCGCGGCTCAACACCAGGCCGCAATGACAGACGGGACGGCACAGGGGCCGTCCCCTACAACATCACACAGCAATAATATCTCCCTATTCACCGACCTCTGCACCCGCTTCTGTAAGAACGCGAACAACCTCGCGGAGCTTATCTTTATTCTTAATCGTCGAACGCAGTGCAGCCATAAGCGGCGTTTGCCCCTTGTCATCTCGCAAATCGACTTCCGCACCGTGTTCGAGAAGCAGAGAAACAATCTCCACAAACCCTACCCTCGCCGTGCAGTGCAACGCTGTCTGGCCCTTGTAATTGCGCGCATTCACATCTGCGCCACGCGCGATCAAATCCCGGACGCGATCAACATTGCCGCCGCGATCGCCGCGAGCCTGAAAAACAATCGGCGGCCACTATCCTCTTCAAATATTCTCTGTCCATTCTGCAGGAGGCCAAGAGCCAATATCCTGTCCCATTGCACGCAGCAAGACACCGAATGAACTGGTCAGCTTGCGGAAGGATCGACATTGAGCATAGGCGGCTTCCATGGAGAATGTCGCGCTGAAAACTGGCTGATCTGCAGTCTCCAGATAGCTTCTGCCCGCACTCATTCGCGCTTCCAATTGTTCCTTCGCGCCACGCGGCATCTCCGGTTTTG
>JAPPIE010000330.1:20588-22370 GCA_028874765.1 Gemmatimonadota bacterium | reverse complement strand
CGCTTCTGCGATCAAACGCCGCAACAGCACTGGTGCTGCGGCTACCTCACCGTGGCCCTCTACGATTGGTTGGATCTTATTCACTTGAGGTCTTCCTCGAACAACGCAATTTCAGATGAATCGGACACGTACTGATCGGCGGCCACCAATGCGTTGGACCGCATCAATTCACCTGCGCCCATCAGATGTTCTTTCAGTGCCACACGCGAGGCTTCAGAAACCGGGGCAATTTGCGTTTCCCCCTCTTCCCAACTCACAATTCGTAAGTGATGATCCTCAATCCACGAGGCGTCGAGAATATCGGGGCTGTGGGTTGTTACAATCGTCTGCATGAAGCGGCCTGCGTGTCTCAACAAATCGAGAACCGAGCCAAGCCCCCCCGGATGTATCGTCACTTCCGGTTCCTCAATCACCAAAACTGAAGGCGGGATTGGCTGAAAAACAGCCGCGAGAAGGCCCAATACACGCAAAGTTCCATCGGACATATTGTGCGCTTCAAACGTCACTTGTTCTGACTCTGCCCATCTCTGTATAAATTCCAGCGATAGCTTGTCGCCCTGCGCCTTTGGCCTCACGTCGGTTGTTCCAGGAACAATTTTTTCCAGAAGATCGCGGATTATCTGCCAGTTATTCGGCGACCTTTTCTCAATCTCGCGCAACACACTGGCTGCGTTACGCCCATCGAAACGCAATCGAAATCCCTGGTCCGGATCTTGCATTTCGCGTAGCTCCTCCGGTTGGATTCGGTACACTCGCATCATCGACAAAAATCGAAAAGCTGGCAAAAACCGCTTATCGCCTCCAACCAGGGGCAAAGCAAGGGTGTTCGCTTCCAAAGCTGGGGCCAGTGTGGTCGTGCTGCTCCGAAATGTGTTGGGCAAGCGTTCGAACCAGTCGAGTGAACCATCTCGCCGGAAAACAAAGCACTGTTCGCGCACGACTTCAAAGTCATAGTCCGTCACGCCACGCAATTCAAATGCGTAAATAGCCCGGCTCGTTTCAGTGTCTAAATTTTCCAGTTCGACCTTCAGCCCCAAGTTGGATGGACGCCTTTTCGAAGTACTTCGATATTCAACCGAAGTGATCCCTCTACGACGATCCAACACTGCTGGCAGGGGGATGATCATCGCCTCGGAGAGAAAAGAGAACACATCGGCAATATTGCTCTTGCCAGCACCGTTTTGACCGACTAAAAATGTCGGATTACTGAACTCTAGTACTGCCGATGAAAGACTCCGAAAACGCTTCAGTGACAGGCTGCGAAGCAGGGGTATATTCATGTGTCACCTCGTATCGTAGATAAGATGCAATCCCAAAAAATGCTTTATTCAGTAACCGTATCCACATGCGCGCGGTAAATCCAGGCCGTATCGTGTGCATCGAGGAAATTTGCGTCAAAGCCGCCAAAATAGAGAAATTGACCCGCATCCTCTGAAAAAGGCGACAATTTGATCGTGCGTATCGCCACCAGAAACGGATCGCCGGGTTTCCATCGCCCATTCACCTCCTTGGCCCGATAGCTCAAATCGGGATATCGGATCAAATAAGCCGCGCCCGGATACCACTCCCCAAAAGTTTGCCCCCCATTCACCTTTGACTGAACACCCATCAAATGAACAGTCTGTCCCGTCGCAGAATCGGTAACAGGCACCATATCGCTGTACGCGGCAATAATACTTCGACCCCTGATAGAACGCTGCCACGCCTTATTGAGCAACGCATCGACCTTCAACTCAACAGTCGCTGCATAATCCGCCTCTGGATCCATGCGAATAATGCGAT
>JAPPIE010000330.1:13213-20488 GCA_028874765.1 Gemmatimonadota bacterium | reverse complement strand
GCAGAAACAAAAATGCGATCCACCCCTGTCACGCGATCGCGATGAACAAAAAACGCGCGCACCATGCACCGATATCCCCTGCCGGACTGAAGCGTAGTCCTCACCCACGACCCGCTATCATCGTCTCGCGTAAAAATATTCGACTCGCCCATCCCGAGAACGCCCCTGCGCCGGTCAGAACCAGCCAGCAAAAGATTCACTTTCTCGGACAGGGGATTGCCCGAGTCATCTGTCTCAAAAACCACCGACTTCAGCGCAGTAACCCGAAGATGCGAAGCCCCCAGGCTGTGGTCTATGCGCCACGCATCAGTCGGTGAATCAATCGCCAGAACCTGCGCCCAGGGAATCGCGGTATAAGGATTATCCATCCAATAGCCATTTCCGGCATAAAGCCGCCCCTTATGCGACTCGATATGCACAATCTCCGTACCTCTGGCAAGAGGATCTGCGGAACCAATGCGACCCGCCAAAAAATCACACATCCATGATTGCGTATCTCTATTCATCACCCGCCTCTAATCGAGATGCAAGCGATAGTGTCTGGGGCCGATTTTTTTTAATCTACCGTCTTCCAACCACTGCGCCCGGCGTTTCAACGCCAACTGAATCAGACTCCGACGTGCCTCCGCGTCGCGAGGACGACGACGGGGCAGGCGCTGACGTCGCCGCGTGCGTTGCTCGAGTTGATAGCGTCTCGCACGCGGTCGTATCTCTCGAACGTGTTGATCAAAATTTACAGTTTTCAACCTCTGTCCTCCTCAGCCTGATCTCTAAACGCAATCAATGCCTCTATCACGCCTTCTGTCTGAGCGCGGGTTTTGAGATATGTCCAATCAATATCTTGTTGGTATAGTGCCAGGAGTTCCTGCGCCCAATTTCCATCATCGGTTGAATCCCAATGGACATAAGCACCCAGCCGATCAATAATGAGATCTTCCACACCGATAATATAGACAGTCAAATCCTCAATCTCGACCTGTGTCACCTTATCTTCAGATCCCGCGAGAACATCATCGGGAATCTCAATCGCAATATCCAGCCCCACATGATGCCAATGCCTGCCCGTCTGATCAAACCCCCAGCTTTCCAACAAATTGCCAATTTCGGTTCGCCTTTCACTCACGAGATCGACATCCACAGTGGCATAAGCACCAAGCGTATAGAACTCCAGGGCATTGCCACCAACGATGACATAAGGCAACTTTTTCGCTTGCGGCAATGCGGCGGCCACAAGCGCGCAAACATAGAGCCGACGGCGCAATGGATCGGCAATTGTTTTCGCATAATCGAGTTTTTCACGCCATTTTGTTTTTGACATACGCGATAAACCCTTTGCTTTTTACCATATCCTCACAGCGGACCATCACTTCACCGGTATGGGATTAACGGAAAGGGACAGCGCGCGATCGCACTCGCTGCGATAAACAGCCTGAGATAAAAAACCGCGCGCGTACAAATCGGACAAAAGCGCATCGCGGCGCTCCAGCGCAGCAATCGGATCATTCATCGGAACATCTGCACCCTGCGCCAGATCGCACAGCAGCAAAACCTCGCCAGCCGTGAGCTTTGAATGGTGAATATCAAAATGATACAGGGAAGCCCGCTCAATACCCTGCACAGGACCAAACGGCGCATAATGCAAAAATGCGACAACGCGCTTCTCCTCTGGTGTGTACGCGAGCAAAAGTACAAAAACCAAACGGCGAATCGGCTGGTCGGGCGCAAGAGCTTCGGAAACGGACCACTCCATATCTGAGGCATCCGACCGCGTGTAATACGCCGTAACCAAATTGGGTATATCATCGGCATAATGCGAAGTTGGCGGCACATTGAGGGCGCGGCGAAAATCATCTCGGTAATCCAGGAAAACCACAAAAACGCAGATCCCCAAAACGATTACAGCAATTAGCATGAAAATATGTCGCGCCTTGAACGTCACACATCCTCCACTCACAAAGTGTACTCAGCCTGTGTAATATCCGCATCCGTAATCTCATACACGCGGAAGGGATGGGGTGGTTCTCGAAAGGCACGCGCCGTCGCAAAAGATATATGGCCTTCTGCCATAAGATCCTCTCCCTCGTGATAATGCCCACTAAGCACGAGTTTGCGGCGCGAATCTGCAAGCAATGCAGCTTTCAACTCCGCCACATCGCCATAATTATATGGATACCCTCCGCTATGCTCGGGAAAAATCAAATAGTGTTGTAAGTGAATTTGCGGCCGCGGATCGCCATCAGACAACACAGATTGAAACCGCGCTCGTTCTGCCCCAACGCGCTGTGGCACATTGTGATCCCCCTCCTCATCAAAAAAAATAACCACGCGAAAACCCTGCACATCAAAATCAAAAGGCTGATCGGAAAAAACGCGGCGAAAAGACGTGAGATGATCGTGATTGCCAGGCACATATGCAACGGGACAGGAAAGACCGTCAAAACATTCGCGCACGAGATGGAGGTCTTTTTCCCCCAGCGCAACCGTATCGGGATCGTCTAATGCATCGAGAGGATAATCGACCAGATCACCTGTAATAGCGACCAGGTCGGGAGAATGCGCCGCAATATGACGCGCACCTTCGGCTATAAGATCAGGCCCGCACCTGATATTCTCGCCAGCGAGATGGTGGCGAAGATGGAAATCGGAAATATGTGCAATTTTCATAAATTAGTCCTCAGTTATCCGTTGTCAATTCCAAGATAAACAGAACAGGGAATGCGGTAAAGATTTGTTTCTCGCCCTTTTTCCCACTGGATTTACACATCCTGTTTGCCTATATTGCCACCGTCTGTCAACACTTCAATTTTTCTCAGGAGGTCATAATGCTCGACGTTGGCGATATTGCGCCTGATTTTCTGGTCAAAGACCACACAGGCAGTGAAGTAAAACTCAGTGATTATCGCGGCAAAACCGTCGTACTCTGGTTTTATCCCAGAGCAAGCACGGGTGGCTGAACGGCTGAAGGTGTGGGATTCCAGGAGCGAATCCGTGACTATGCAGATAGAAATGTGCAAATTCTGGGCGTGAGCACAGACAGCGTTGCCGCCAACGCCAAATTTGCAAAAACACAGGAATTTGAATATCCCCTGTTGTGCGACACAGAACGCGAAATCTGTCTATCTTATGGGGCTTGTCAATTGGCATCAGACCGCGCAGCCAAACGCATGACATACCTCATTGCACCCGATGGGACAATCGCGCAAATCCATACCAACGTGGATGCGCGAAAACATCCCGAGGCATTATTGCCCACAATATAGGGATGCATCGACTCGCGGCAGACGGATTGTATCGTCTGCCGTTTTATTTGACGTACACAAATCGTGTATGAATTACACCTTACCGAAAGAAAACGAAATAGCTTTGTTCCGCTACAGAAATCGGCTCATGGCGGGTGTGTGTGTCAACATCTCACATACCAGAGCCAGATTTGCGGTATCGTTGCGTACATCTCACAATGTACCCCTCGAAAATATTCTTCAGACAACTGGACACATCGGAAATGACAAATCCGCTGGCGCGGTGTGGCTCAATCGCGCAGAAACCACAAGCGCCGACATTGACCTTTGCGACCTGTGGGAACTCGTCGTAGAAGAAAATGAAATCTGGCACTTGAACGAATTGGCCGAACTGTATTACAATAACACGCCGACATCGGAGCACATGTCGGCATTTTTAGTCGCATTGGAAACAAGCATCCACTTCGATGCTGAAGGACGGGGATTTCGCGCAGTTGATCGGTCAGAGGTCAGCCACAGACTGGAAGTGGTCGCCCGTGGTAAAGAGCGTGAAGCGGAGCGAGAGGCATTTTTGAAATGGCTCCAATATAAGGGCACCAGCAAAGACGACTGGATCGACCGGCTAAAAGACGTCGCAATATACGGCGACCAGAGCAAATATGCACACTGGCTGGAACGCATGGCCGGCGAGACCATCTCTGCGCGCAAAGCCTTTGATCGCTTAGTTGCCGAAGGCGTATGGGACCAGCATGCCTTTGTCGAATTGATGCGCGAAGACATACCTCTGAATTTTCCCGACCTATTGATCAAAGAAGCGGACGAGATCCAGGCAATGTACAACGGATCGCAACTTGCGCACCGCCAGGACCTGACGTATCTGGATGCCGTAACCATTGACGATGCATCGACAACAGACATGGACGATGCAGTATCGGTTCAATTTCGAGAAGACGGCAGCTATCAAGTTGGCGTGCACATCACCGATGTCTCCACACTGATCCCCGCGCATTCAACCCTCGATGAAGAAGCCAGAAACCGCGGCGCAAGTCTATACTTGCCAGAAGCAAAATACCCCATGTTGCCGCCCGTCTTATCGGAAAACCTGGGCAGTCTTATCCCGCATGAAAATCGGTTGGCCGTCAGCCTCTTGTGGGATGTGGGACCAGATGGCATAATGGAAACCCCGACCTGGACGCTTTCCGTCATCCGATGTTGTGAAAAACTGAGTTATGACGAAGCAGACACAATACTCAACGATGCGACGCACCCCAGACACGCGATGTTATCAGCCCTATTTGACGCGGCAGAATCGCTTTTGATACACCGCGTAGAAGCCGGTGCTATAGCAGTTGATCAAGTTGACCGCCGCGTGGATATCTCAGCTGATGGAACCGTGAATATCGAACTAAAAAAACGCGACTCCAGGGCTGATTTGCTGGTCAGCGAACTGATGGTTAAAGCCAATTTCGAAGCTGCAAAATTGTGTGTTGAGCAAAATGCACCCGCGATCTTTCGCGTACAAGACGCCCCCGACCTCTCCGATTTAGAACCCACGGACATCGAGCAATTGCACCGGTATCGGGTATTGACGCGCATGCGCGCAGCGGCAATCTCATTACAACCCGGCCTGCACGGTGGCCTGGGGGTAGAACCCTATTGCCAGACCACATCTCCCTTGAGGCGATTTCTGGACCTGATATCACAGCGACAACTCGTCGCCATCATCGACAATAAAGCCTTGCCCTATTCTCTGGACGACCTGACAAAACTCTGTCCCTACGTCGAAGAACGCCTCCGCCTGATCAGTCGCCTGGAACAGCGACGGGAGCGCTACTGGATATTCCACCATCTCTCGCAACACAGAGGACAGGTATTTGACGCACTCGTACTAAATATCTGGGATCAGCGCGCCCGGATCGAAATCCTGGACTACGCTTTACAAGTTGACATGCGCCTATCCGGACAAATCAGCGCGGGTGGACTCATAAGCGTGCGCCTGACGCGGGTAGATCCCTGGGCAGATGATATTCAATTTGTCATGGAAAAGTGAAAAGCAACCACAGATGAACACAGATAAACACAGATGGAAAACATTGGGGCGGTGTTGGGTGGACCTCTCACGTCTCACGTCTCACCTCCTACCGCTTTTTTTCTTTTTATCGCTCGCCCCCCACCTCTGGGCAGACGTGCCCAACGGGGGGTTTGAACAAATCACAGCATCGCAGATACCTGTAAATTGGTCTCCCGTACCCGATTCCACACGGATCATGGTCGAACGCGAACGCGCCCACAGCGGCAAAACCTCAATCCTTATGATAGGTGGACCGCGGGGAGAACCCACTGCATTGATCAGCGATCCCGTCAGTATTCAGCCGGGAGCCGTTTATGTCTTAACCGGATGGGCGCGTACCGACAGCGCAAGGGCTTCTGCACGCATCCGATGGTTGTCAGAGGATCAGACTCCGGTGGGCGAAAGCGGTGCAACAACAGAAGTAACAAACGCGTCGTGGACGGAATGGGACGGAACTTTTGTGGTACCCACAAAAGCCGTATTTGGGCGTGTGATTTGTCTCACACACGGAAAAGAAGCGGCTTTTGACGACGTGCGTCTGCACAAAATTGCATCGCGAATGCCCTCTGGTCTTCAATTAAAAGCAACAGATTTTCCCATACGTGGTGCGCGCGTCTCAAGGGTGCGCGTGACCATACAAGACAGTATTATTGCGCTGCCTCACCATATACCTGCGACGGCGCAGGACAGTGTGATTTCTCATGATGGCGCCGTGGTTATTTTTGAAGCGAGTCGCGGGCAAATAACCCCCTGGGCACGAATAGAAAATGGCACAGCGACAGCCACATTGCGCGACGCCGATGAAAACGTGGGCGGCGTCTATGTGAGAGCGCGGTTGGCTCACCTCAGCGCCCGGGCATACATTGGCGACAAAAAAGCGGCCCGATTGCGCGGTCGTCTTTTTAATGCCGAAACCGGGCAACCCCTATTGGGCCGGGTAATCGTCGCCGATTCTCTGGGAACTATTTTACAAACGGGCTTTGCAGAACGCGGTTTTGTTGCCGACAGTGAATTTGCAATTGATGTCCCCCCCCAAACAATCACCGTATCCGCAATGCGCGGTCTTACGCACTTGCCGCCAGAACCACAGGCCTTACACCTCGATCCCGGTCGAGAACACCTGGTAGAATTGCCCTTCGAACCCTGGGGAGATCTCCAGGCGCGAGGATGGGTGGCTGGCGATCTTCTCAACAGCACTACCAATGATGCGCGGGCACGCGGACTGGACTGGGTAGCCTTGCCGATGAATGCGAATGGAAATTCGATACTGACGCTACCCGGCAAATATGTTGAAACACGCGGGGGAAAACAATGGGTATTGGGCACCACAAGATTATTTACCTCTGAAAAAAAAGGATTCGAGGTACATGCCCAGGCGCATTTAGATCGCGGTATTGTTGGCTATACAGATATTTTTGGCACACCGAATTTATTCGATATTCTCGCAGGCCCGGCTTTTGACGCACTCGACATCGCGCATCCCGATATGCGAGCACTGTGGTTTGCCCTGCTCAATCGGGGATACCGCATTGCGGGTACAGCGCTTTCCGCCAAACATTTTCGCACATACACACAAGTGCCCGGCGACCTGACCGCTGATAGACTGATGCGCGCAATTGCCAACGGCCAAAATATGATAACCAACGGGCCTCTAATCTCATTATCCGTCTTTGCAGCCGGACCCGGTAACCAATTGCCCACAGGCCGCAAAAGACGAGCGACAATTAACGCCTGGGCAGCCGCAAAATCCGATGCGTATTTAACGCGCATTGAACTGGTTCGCAATGCACGGGTAATCCAGAGTTGGAATTTGAAAGAACAGCCGCGAAAATATCGGACATCAATAACACTCGAAGATTCAGTCAACTGCTGGTATCTCGCGCGGTGCTACGGTACAGACACATCGCGCGTGGCATGGACGAATCCAATCTATTTTCAAACAGAGAATTTCGCGCCCCCCCAACC
>JAPPIE010000330.1:7667-13113 GCA_028874765.1 Gemmatimonadota bacterium | reverse complement strand
TTCTGGTGGTTGAAGACGAACCTGATATTTTGGAAATGGTGCGCTACAACCTCGATCTGGCTGGGTTAGATGTTGAAACAGCAGAAGATGCCGAGCGTGCTCTCCAGAGCGTTCAGGAAACTCTACCAGATCTGATCATACTGGACCTGATGCTACCGGGCATCGATGGGCTGGACATGTGCAGACAATTAAAACAAGATGCTCGAACGCGTCACATACCCATCTTGATGTTGACCGCGCGCAAAGAAGAAGTAGATCGCATTGTGGGATTGGAATTGGGCGCCGATGACTACGTAGTCAAACCCTTTTCCCCGCGCGAACTCGTCTTGAGAGCGCAGGCGATTCTGCGGCGCAGTCAGGGCAGTTTGCAATCGACCACAGAGACCGAGGCATGGTTACATACGGGACCGCTCTCTATCGATAAAGCCGCACATCAGGCCCTGTTAAACGGCGACCCATTGGAATTGACGGGCACAGAGTTTAAATTGCTTCTGACCTTGATCGAACGCCGCGGGCGCGTGCAAACGCGCGACGATTTACTCGACACAGTATGGGGTTATGAGTACAGCGGCTATGGGCGCACAGTCGATACGCACATCAGGCGGTTGCGCGAGAAACTCGGCGAAGCAAGCGAATGGATCGAAACCGTGCGGGGTGTGGGCTATCGCTTCCGCCGAGAGAGAGTATAGAATGCGTTTGCACTGGAAATGGGTGCTCGCCTGCCTTTCTGTGCTAATCCTGGTACTGGCATCTGCACATCTATATCTGGATCACGCCATACGCGACTTTTGGATTTCTCATGTCGAGCAGAGACTTTTGCGCGAGGTGCGTTTTGCCCGTGTATATCTCAGCGATATGGCAAATACCGATGAGGGACTCGTCCCACTCGTCAACGAAGTGGGCGTGCGTTTGGGCGTGCGTGCAACGCTGATCAACGGTCAGGGACGCGTATTGGCCGATTCGGAAACCGACCCATCCGATCTGAGCGCTCTGGAAAATCACACCGATCATCCAGAAATCAGCGCGGCACGTCAACAGGGACGGGGAAGCAGCTTGCGTTATAGCAATACACTGGATACCGAAATATTATATGTCGCAATAGCAGTACCGGAAATTGGCGATGGACATTATGTCCTGAGATTGTCCCTGCCCTTGCGCGATATGGGGCATATAAAACAACTGATTTCACAGGCGATATGGATAGTATCGACACTGGGATTATGCCTCACCTTGTTATTGGCTTATGCCACCTCGCGATATATCTCGCGCCCAATTTTAGACGCCATCTGGTTCGTCCGAAACATTGCTTCGGGAAGATTAAAACACCGGACACTCCGCGTTGGATCCACGCGAGAATTGCGCGATTTGGGCACAGCATTAGACGACATGCGTCGGCAGGTCCAGACGCACATCGGACAAATCACACTTGAAAAATCGCGTTTAGAAGCTGTCTTGACGAGCATTACAGAAGCCATTCTGGTCACGGACCAGAGTGGTCGCATCCTGATGGGCAATCAGACATTTGAAAAGCTATTTGGGGTGTCTGACGCCATTGAAGGGCGCATGCCCATTGAGCTTGTGCGCCATCGGGATGTGCAAAATGCGATTGAGCAAACCTTGAAAACCGGACAAGCGGTATTTTTAGATCTCACCCGGTCAGACGACCGAGAACGCCATTTCGATGTACAGATTGCACCTATTTTACAAGATGATCATATCGCGGGTTCTGTAACGATTTTTTACGATATCACTGAGTTGCGCCGCCTGGAGCGCATTCGCAAAGATTTTGTCGCCAATGTTTCCCATGAATTGCGCACCCCGCTTACAACTATTAAAGGATGTGCATCTACGCTGGCAGACGGCGCCTTAGACGACCGGGAAGCCTCACAGCGATTCGTGAAAATGATCAACACCCATGCGGATCGCTTGCACAATCTGGTAGAAGATATTCTGGATTTGTCGCGTATAGAATCCGGCGCGCTACCTCTTGAGACCGGCGTTTATCCCCTACATGAGATGATCAATTCCGTCGTTGGACAAATACGCCCACTGGCAAAAGAAAAAACCCTTACCATCGAGATAAACGTAAAAGAAAATGTGCAGGTACAGTGCGATCACAAGCTCATCGAACAGGCATTGTTCAATTTGCTCGACAACGCCGTAAAATACACGCCTGAAGAGGGTAAAATCTGGATTCAGACGCGAGATTTCAAGCCTGTGGAAAATGATCGAGAAAACCGTCGCAATAGACCCGAGGAAATTGAAAATCAGACCCGCACGCGCCGCATTGCACTTGAAGTAAAGGACACGGGTATTGGGGTTCCGCTTTCAGATATGGATCGCATTTTTGAGCGATTTTATCGGGTCGATAAAGGGCGCTCACGGGCAATGGGCGGGACGGGTTTGGGCTTGTCAATTGTTCGACACATCATGGATGCACACGGCGAGCGGGTCTATGTCGAAAGCGAACAGGGCAAGGGATCGACATTTGGACTGACATTGCCAGAGGCATAAAAAAGGGGTCGCGTCAAATAACGCAACCCCTTAAATCTATTGGTCGGGGCGAGAGGATTTGAACCTCCGGCCTCCTGCTCCCGAAGCAGGCGCTCTACCGGGCTGAGCCACGCCCCGTTTGCTATTTGTCTAAAAAAATACCACAATTTCATTCTCAGGCAAGAAAAAGATTCACGCCGCCTGAAATGCCGCAACAGCTTCATCTACGGAATTGTGCAGATCAAAAACTTTAATTAACTGCGTCTGTACAAAAACGCTAATCACATGATCGTGGGCATTGGCGAGTTTCAAGTCGCCGTTGGCCTTGCGCAAACGCTGTAAAAGCGCGGTCAAAACCCCAAATGCCATGCTGTTTAACCACCGCACCTGTCCCAAATCCAAAACCACTTTCATCCCATTATTCTCTTCGAGAAATTCAGTTACATAATCGGCCAACTCCGACATCTCGCGGTCTGTCACCTGACCGTCGAGCTTTATAATGCGAATATTCCCCTGCATTGTTTCTTCAAAAGCCATTCTATTTTCCTTCCTATTTGTGAACCAAATGTCCCTGCACCTCGAGCGCGGCTGCAAGGGATTCTACATGCCCTCTTAAATCTTCCATAAAGCGATCAACATCTGCCCAATTCTCATCCTTTGCCAGATCTTCAATTGTCGCGGCAACTTCCCTCAGGTCATTCGCGTAAAACAATTCGGCATTTTCTTTTAATTCACGCGCGCCCTGACGAAGCGTTTCTGTGTCTTCGAGCAGGCTTATCAAATCTCCTCTCGTTTGTAGAAACATCTCGGATAGCCGCACGAGAAGTGCTTCATCCCCACCAACATGTTGCAATGATGCCCCCCAATCGAGCACCTGCTGCTCGGCGGGACCCGTCGCTTCTATCGCATCGTAAAGGAGGCGAGACCGAAGCGGTTTGGCGACAAATCCGTCCATCCCGGCCGCTATGCAAAGCTCGCGGTCGCCCTTCATCACATCGGCTGTCATCGCAACAATGCGAATATGTCCCCCCGACACCTTCTCTCGCTCGCGAATTTTTTTTGTAGCTTCAAGCCCATCCATTTCGGGCATTTGTACATCCATCAACACCAGATCAAAAACATCGTCTTTTTCAAGTGCTTCCAGAGCCTCCACACCATTATTTGCCACAACGACTGTATGACCGCGCTGGTGTAACATATCAATGGCGACGCGCTGGTTGACCAGACCGTCTTCGGCCAATAAAATGTGCAGAGATTTCTGCGCCTTATCGGTTACAATATCGCCCGCCCCCAAAGCATCTGGTGCAGATTCCTCAAATATGTCAGCGATCAAATTAAAAAGATCGGATTGCTTGATGGGTTTGGACAAGTGCCCGGCCAGCATTTCGCTGGTAGAAGCCACATCCGGACGACCAGCAGAGGTCAACACCACCACGCGCGTGTATTTCAGCGCTGCGTCACCGGCAATCTGCCTTGCAAGCGCGTAACCGTCCATAACCGGCATTTCCGCGTCGAGCAAAACCAGTGGATATGGACTACCCGCCTGTTGTGCGCGCAACAACTCTTCCAATGCTATCTGACCATTCTCAGCCAGAGCGGGTTTCAAACCATGGCAGGACAACATCTCTTCAAAAATCACCCGATTGGTATTGTTATCATCAACGACCAATACGGGCATCCCGTGCAATGTATCGGGCAAAATATCCCGGTATGACACACCGCTGGTCCGACGCGAAAAACTGGCTTCAAAAAAGAAAACACTGCCCTTGTCCGGCTCGCTTTTCACATCGAGTTTTCCACCCATCAGTTCCACAAGTTGGGCAGAAATGGTCAAGCCAAGCCCCGTGCCGCCATACTGCCGCGTCGTTGAACTGTCGGCCTGATCAAACGCACTGAATATCTGTTGTTGTACCTGTGATGGAATACCGATACCTGTATCGCGCACCTCAAATCGCATTTTTGCGTCCTCCTCGCGCACCTCTATCAGGTCAACATCGATATCCACACTCCCACGATCTGTAAACTTGATGGCATTGCCCACCAGGTTGACAACGACTTGTCTCAGGCGAATGGGATCGCCTATCAGGTCGTCGGGAACCTCTGGCGCAATCCGATAGGTCAACTCAAGCGCCTTCTCACTCGCCCGAACAGCCAGTGTTTGCAACGTATCGCCAAGCGTATCTCTCAGCGCGAACGGAATGGTCTCCAATTCGAGCTTGCCGGCCTCCACCTTGGACAGATCGAGAATATCGTTGAGCAAAACCAGTAACGTATCTGCCGAATTATAAGCGAGATCGGCGTATTCTTTTTGCCGCTCAGTCAACTCGGTATTACCCAGCAATTCGATCATCCCCATAATGCCGTTCATCGGCGTGCGAATCTCGTGGCTCATATTGGCCAAAAACTGGCTCTTGGCCTGATTTGCTGCTTCGGCTGCTATACGGGCATTTTCAAGCTCTTTGTTCTGCGCCTCGAGGCGCTCGAGGTCGTCTAAACGGGTAATGCCCATCGAGACCTGTTCTGCAATACTTTCCAAAAACAGAACTTCCGCCTCTGAAAAAGCAGAAACCTCATCACTCATCAAAGCCATTGTGCCCCGCACATGGGGAATATCGAGAATACACCGCACCTCAACCCCGTATCGCGCAGCTATGGCCTTGAAACCCACCTGTGACAACCCCCCCATATTTTCTACGAGATTCTCGCGATAAATCGTTCTCTGTTGTTGCCACATCCGATAAACATTCGGCACCTGGCGCACCATGCGATTGATCTCCCCCGAAGGCATCACCTCGTGCGTTTCAAAAGTACGCGTTTTGGGATCGAGCAACCGATGCACGGCAATGGCGACAACGGATACATCGAGAGCCAGCAACTGTTCTCTACACACGCGAACAACCACCTCGAGATGCTCTGGCCGCGTCATCTGTTGCACGGCGCGACTGACCTGTAT
>JAPPIE010000330.1:2164-7567 GCA_028874765.1 Gemmatimonadota bacterium | reverse complement strand
GCATCCCGAATCTGTTGAAAACCACCAGTAGAATCAACCGTATGTGTATCGCGTTTACCCATGGTAAAATTTTTATTCGACCTCTGTCCCCCGGGGCGTTACCTGTTCTACCGGGTCCCCGCCCGGAATAGATTCAAAGAGAAAATTCATTTCTTTCACACCGTAAATCAAAATAACCAGGACAATCACAATAGCAATGACAATAAACCCATTCCTCAAATTGTTCCCTTCTTCAAAACGTTGAAGAATGCTTTTGAACTTTTGTCTTTCAGCCTGCTCCTTGTGGATACGGTCCAAATCTTTAAGATCCATACACACCTCCTGATGCTATCGGAATAACGATTGCGAAGAACCATTTCACCATTAAGATTATACACACAAAAACAGAAGTCAATCAAAAATCTACTTCTTCATATTAGTTCGCGCCACCCCACAACCTCAAACAATTGTGGTTGACACAAACTGCCAGTCTGTTGTACCTATTATGTGGATGACTTTTTTGTGGTTTTCATCTGCTTTTATCTGCGGATACATTCCTGGAGTCAGATTCGATGGACCATCTCCCAACTTCTTGTGACGCGCTCATTATAGATCGCAACCCCATCCATCGCCACCTGCTCTACGCGCTACTCGAGCAAATGGGCTATCGGGTCGTAGCCGTTCCCGAACCGCCTGAAAAAGCCCTGTCTTATCGTTTCGCGATGATAGACATAGATGAGTGTAAAAATTTTGAACAGCAAATTGCGCGGACACAATCGGGCATACCCATTATTGGTCTCGTATCACATGAAAAACACGATCAACCCTGTCTCCGCGCAGGTGCCGCAGCAACGCTAATCCGCCCCGTCCTTGCAGATCAACTCTTTGCCGCCCTGCAAAATTTGAATATACAGCCCAAAAACGTCCAAACACCTCCTATTGACATTGATCGCATCATGACACGGGTAGGCGGAAGAAGGCAAATTCTCAAAAAAATGGTTGATATTTTCACAGAAGAATTACCCGACCAGATTGCCGCATTGCACCGGGCAATTGACCAACAATCGTCTGAAGACCTGCGCCAGGCAGCCCACGCACTGAAGGGCGCTATCGCGAATTTTGACGCCAAAACAGCATACGAAGCAGCTTTCGCACTCGAGCAGATGGGCAAATCGAACAACCTGAGTCAGGCCTCCGCAACCTGCCAAAAGCTCGAACACGAGCTATCTGCTGTCCAAAATGCACTCAAAGAACTCACCTTATCCTTTTGAACTGAGCACCAGACATGTCCAAAATACTAATCGCTGAAGACGACGGGCCAACCAGAGTACTGGTAGAAGCCATACTCGAAGACGCCGGATACACAACAGAAACGGTTACCGATGGAAAAAAGGCATTCGACCGAATCGCCACAACCTCATTCGACCTGCTGCTTACAGATATATGGATGCCCGGACTCAACGGTTTGGAATTGTTGTCAAAAGTAAAAACCCTGCCCTCACCGCCGCCGGTCATCGTCATGACCTCCGATGACACCTCAGACACCCTCCTCAAAGCAATCCGCGAACAGGCATACCACTATATCCCAAAACCCATAGACCCCCAGGAATTGACACGCCTCGTTCAGGATGGCCTCAGCGCAAGTCGCCAGGAAACATTTATCGAAGTGACATCGGCAACCCCAAACTGGGTTGAAATCCTGGTGCCCTGCGATCAAAAATCAGCGGGACGGATGCGAAATTTCGTAATGCAACTGGAAGCCGACTTGCCCGAAGACCTCCGCGAGACCATCGCGATGTCGTTCTACGAACTCCTCGCCAACGCCATTGAATGGGGCGGGAAGCTCGACCCGAGTAAAAAGGTTCGAATCGCATTTCTCCGCTTTGAGCGCATGCTCATGTTCCGCATAGCAGATCCCGGACCGGGTTTTGACATGGATGAACTCGAACATGCGGCCCTCAACAACCCCGACGATCCCATCGCCCACATGAGCGTCAGAGAAAACCAGGGGTTGCGCCCGGGTGGCTTTGGCCTGCTAATGGTCAAAACCAGCGCAGACGAGTTGATCTACAACGAAGCGCGCAACGAAGTGGCCTTTGTCAAATACCTCGACCCCCCAAAAGATACGAAAAGATGACCTAAAAAAGGGCTGTACACTCATTGCACAGCCCTTTTGTCTTTTATACGGAACGTTAAACCCCTATCGTTCTTCCCCCACAAGACCACAATAGTCAGCCGCAGCCAACGCGTACACTTGCGCCGCCCGATCCAACCGATCCACCTCCACCCACTCCACATCCGCGTGTGCTGTCTCATTGGAGGGACCGTAGTAAAAAGTCGGCACCCCCGTCCCATGCACGTATAAATTGGCATCCCCCACAATCCGCATCCCCACCATCTCCGCATCCTGGCCCGTCACCTGTGTATGCGCCCGGGCAACCGCCTGCACTGCCGCATCGTCGGCACGGGTATCAAAAGGCTCGCGCTCGTGCTCCATCTCGACCCGCAGACTCAACTTCCCGGCTTCGGCAAACGGCCGCGCCAGATCTTCCAACTCCGCCAAAACCTGTGGCGCAGTGCGCCCCGGCAACCAGCGTCGGGTCCCGGTCAGCGTGCAACACAGAGGCGTTCGATTAAAATAGTCGCCCCCGTTGACAATACCCAGATCAATCCGCTCTGCCCCGGCAAGAGCGTGTGCCGGTCCAGCGTCGAGTTCAAGCTGATACTGATGGATCCGATCAATAAGCGCGCCCACAAAGCGGATCGGATTCTCCGCAAAAGGCACGTACTGCGTGTGCTTACCGCCAGCATCCGATTCGAGTGTGATGGTAAAAACCATCGACCCCATACTCATCACCCACAGCGCGTCGCGCCCCTCGACAATCAAAATCCGGTCACCGCCAATCCGACCGCTATTGAGATCGGCAATCAGCGCCCAAGGCCCGTCCTTTTGCGCCTCAATCTCCTCGTGCCCCACAACCGCCGTCAGCCACAAATCGCCCCGCAACGCCACACCACTTTCCATAAGCGCCTTGACCGCGCCCAACGCCGCAGCCATCCCCCCCTTCATATCGGTCGCCCCTCGACCGTACACGCGATTGCCCTCGCGACGAGCGGGTGGACAGTCCCCCACGGGAATCGTATCGAGATGCCCATTGAGCATCAGGGAGGGACCATCCCCTTGTCCCGCGATACGCGCGTAGAGATTATTCCGCCCCGGCGTGACCTCCCGCACATCCACTTCCAACCCAATCCCACGCATCATATCGCAATATGCGCGGCAGACTTCGGCTTCGTCCATCGTGACACTGTATATATCGACCAATTCCAGCGTCCGTTCCGCCACCCACTTCCGGTCAATAGCCGCTATGAGATCTCGTCTCTGCATCTAATCATCCCGCCCCGGGAAAGTCAACTCGGCAACACCCGATTTATCCAAATCGCCCTTGCCCTTCTCTTTCAAAAGCTCAAACTGGGCTTTTGTCGCCTCTGCCAATGGAAGATTGACACCCGCGTCCTGAGCGAGCGAAAGCGCAATCCCCGAATCTTTCGCCGCATGATCGGCGGAAAAATAACATTCGTGATCGCGGATGACCATATCTTCCCCATCGGTCTCCAGCACGCGGGAATTTGCCCCCGTTTGTGAAAACACCTCCATGAGCATATTCAAATCCAGGCCGAGCGCAGCACCCAAGCCCAGCCCCTCTGCCAGACCAGCGGTATTGATATTCATAACCATATTGACGAGCGCCTTGACCTGAGCGGCCTGTCCTGCCGTCCCAATATAGATCAAATTTGTACTCATAGACTCGAGAATCGGGCTCGCCTGGTCAAAAACAGCGCGCTTACCGCCGCACATCAAATAAAGCGTACCCTCACGCGCCTGTGTAATACTGCTGGCCATGCACCCCTCCAGACTATTGGCCCCCGCCTGCTCTGCAAGACCCTCGACATCCACGTGAATCTGTGGCGTAATCGTCGCGCAATTAATAAACACCTTGCCCTGAGCGCCTTGCAGCAGACTATCGCCAGACTCGGCATAAATAGTCCCCATCGCAGCGTCATCTGTCACAACCGTAATGATATAATCTGCAGCAGCCGTCACACCCGCGAGTTCCGTATGCGCCTCACAACCCAACTCACTGGCAAGATCCGATGCGACCTCTGCGCGAATATCGTACACCGCCTCGACCGAAAACCCCTCGTCATTGAGATGACGCGCAATATTCGCACCCATTCGACCAACGCCAACCACGCCAATTGTATAATCTGAATTTGCCATATTTACCTCGATAGTTTAAGGATGAAAAAAATTTCTAACAATGTATTTTTCAAAACACGCGCCTGTCAAGAAAAAATCAGAATATAGCTACTTGCGCCCGGCCAAACGCTCGAGAACGAGCACCAGCACCAGTCCTAAAAGCACCAGCACCAGTGCCCCTATCACCTCGCCCGACCACGCCTCGGGCAACGCATTCACCTGAACGAGCGGCACCACCTCGCCGTACCGATTGACCATCGTCTCCACCGTCTCTTTCCACGGCCAGATCTTCCTGAGCGACCCCAGCATCAACCCGGTCAACAGCGCAATCGTCAAATCGTGATAATGCCGAAAAAACCAGTTCAGAACGCGCGAAAAAGCCATCAGCCCAACTATGGCACCTGCACCAAACAGTGCGATTGTAAACAAATCTCGCGTATTGACCGCATTGAGAAGATACGGATATTGCCCCAGCAGAACCAGCACAAAGGACCCCGAAATACCCGGCAAAATCATCGCGCAAATCGCAACCACAGCAGAACAAAAAATATACGGCGGGCTATGCGGCATTTCAACCGGCACCAACCCGACCAGAAAATACGCGCCCAGCGTTGCTCCAACAGCACCCAAAAACATCCTCAAATTCCACTGCGGGATGCGCCTCCCCACCGTAAAAACAGATGCCAGCACCAGCCCAAAGAAAAAGGACCACAGAAAAACAGGCTCATTCTCCAGCAAATAAGTAATCGCGCGCGACAGTGAAAAAATCGCAAAGAGAATCCCCGTGACCAGCGCGCACAAAAAAGGCCAGCGCACGTAATCGAGCAACGCTCTTATACGCAACCCCATCAGAAGCCGCGCAGATCGCGTATCAAAAGAACGGATCGAAAGAATCAACTCTTCATAAATCCCCGTAATCAGCGCCATTGTGCCCCCCGACACACCGGGCACAACATCGGCAGCCCCCATGCACACGCCCCTCAGCGCAATACCAAAATAGCTTCTCAAAGACCGCTTTGGTCTGTGCGCCATCTCTTCCATTTCCATATACTCTCCCAGTTTAAAGGCAATGACGGGCGAGGCATGCCTCGCCCCTACACATCTGCGTTCATCTGGCGGGCAGGCACGAGGCACTGCCCCTACACATCTGCGTCCATCTGCGT
>JAPPIE010000330.1:0-2064 GCA_028874765.1 Gemmatimonadota bacterium | reverse complement strand
AACGCGGTTCAAATCGCACCAGCACCTCCCCAATCATTCGCGTGCTGGTCGATGAACCATATTCAAAAGGAGTAAGAAATGGCAGGAACAATCCCCCTCATCAGTTCAGGTGTTGCAGGACCAGCGGGTGTACTCCATCTTCCTCGCCTGTGGAGCAAAGTTCTGTTGGGCGCCACGGGCAACCTCGAAGAAGGATATGACCAGTGTGGCATGGGTTACGACCAGATGGTTCTCGATGGTCTGGGTCTCGACCGCGATGCCACCGTCGCCTATCTCACTGAAAATCTACCCTCCTATCCGGAATTTGAAGCATGGGTAATCGAACAAAGCGGCGGCAGCCTCGATAGCAATGCCGTTGCAGAACTCAACGCCGCAATTGAAGGTTATAACCACGCAGACGATGTCCGCGGGGCCATCCTCGGTGGGGCAGGCATTGACGATGACGGCACAATTCTCGACGCCATCAACCTGAACAACCTCGATGACTGGACAGAATTTCACGCACAACTGACGGGATAGACACTCGTCTATCTCGCACAAAAAATCCCAGAATGGGTTTTCCACATTCTGGGATTTGCTCTATACAGAGTCTATGGGGATCGCCATGTTACAAAATATTCGCATTATAATCGCAATAGCCCTTGTCGCAGGAACAATATGGAACTGTGGCGGTGAGCGCGTAACGCAGTCAGAAATCGGGACAGACGAACAAATTGGCCGTCCCCTGAGCAAATTGGCTGCACAACAAAATGCTGTAGTCTTAGCTACTGTACAGCAGAATGACGCACCTGTGAGCGGAGCAAAAGTAGAATTTGCGCGTTCTATTGCGGGACAAAAACCGGATTATCAGTGGTCAAATACGACCGATGAAAACGGTCGTGCGCGGATAGAGATCACAGCGGGCAATGGCTATTATCAAGCGCGCGCCTCACAGGACGGGATCGAGATCGGATCCTGGACCAGCATTCCAATTAACGAAGGCGACAAAGTACGGATCAACTTGCCCGTTGGCGGGAAGGCAGAGCTGACATTAGAAGGTCTCCCCGCAGAAATTACCATTGGCGTCGTCCTGCCTCTGACGGGTCAACTCAGTGCAGGTGGTCAGTCGCTTATAGCTGGCTTTGAACTCGCACGCGAAAAAATTAACCGTTCATCGCTACTCGGCGGGGCAAAAATCAATTTCATTATGGAAGACAATCGCAGCACGCCAGAAGGCTCTGTTGAAGCTTATAATAAACTGATTCATCAAAACGGCGTATCTGTCATCATAGGTCCGTACACCTCAAGTGCAACCCGTGAGGCTTTTCCCATTGCCCAACAAAACGAAGTCGTGGCGATCAGTCCAACCTCAGCCTCTCCTGGCCTCAGCGCAATGGGTGATTTCCTCTTCCGCGCCAGTCTCACAGTTAACTGGCTTATACCCGGTGGTGTCAGGACAACGCATGAGAAACTCGGCTATCAAAAGGCCGCCACAATATTCCAGGCTGGCGATGTCTTTGCCCAAAATAGCGACGCTATAATCAAAGAAATACTCCATCAAAACGGCGTCGAAGTTTTGATCACAGAGTCCTTCCAGGTCGGTCAGACTGACTTCTCGGAACAATTAACCCGAATAAAAGAATCGAATCCCGACGCCATCTTCCTCTCCGCGCTGCCAATAACAGAGGCAAATGATATTCTGATCCAGACCAGGGAAATCGGTATCCCCCCCGAAGTTCACTTCATTACACAAACCCTGACCCCAGGCGAAATAGAACGCGCCGGTGCTGCCGCCGAGGGAGCGATTAGTTTTACCGCCTGGACCAGCACGGCTGACACCCCGGGAAATCGCGCATTCGTCGAAAATTACACGATGAGAGCCGGCGTTGAACCCAGCGCATTCACCGCACAATCCTATGCCACCGTCCATATCCTGGCGAACGCCATCGCCCATGCCCAATCAGTTGACTCAAGAGCAATCCGAAACGCTCTGGCAAAAACCAGAGATCTGGACACTATTCTGGGCAAATTCTCTTTTGACGCCAATGGAGATGGGGTTTACAACCCGGTTGTACTGATCGTCAG